>DATHGO010000058.1:0-2156 GCA_035317585.1 Gemmatimonadaceae bacterium
CGCCTGCAAAACACAGCCGTTTGGCGTCCGGTGCTGCTCGACCGAGAGCTGGGTTGTGTCGCCGCGCTTGAGCACGCGTTCAGGCGCGAGCTGATCCAGCAGCGCCGTGACGGCGCGCTGGACGACGTTCTTTTCCTTCGCGCTGCGCGAAGCGGTCCAGGGAGCAAGGGGCTTGTTAGAGTCGTCCATGTGTAGGTGCGAAAAACGATTAGGCAAAAGTGCGGCGAAGCCGCACGCGAAATGTGCTCGTCAGGTGCTACCTAAGTTAGCAGGAGCGGGCGCCTAGCGCCGCACGCGGTCGGACGCAGCGAGCATGATCCATTTTGGCCTGGCGACGATCCAATTCATGGGGCCTCCATTCCAGAGGCTACCGGACACACTCGAAGAATTGCGGCACCATACGCACGGTATCCACCCGTCCGGCAGCGACTTCAATCTCCGCCGAGTCGGGGCGATGTGCAAATGCGCGCACAAAAAGACGGTATCGCCCCGGAGCGAGCGCAGGGAACGCAAATCCTCCGACGCTGTCCGCCGTCGCCGACGCGTGCGGTGAGGTGGGTGCGTCGCCGGGCGTGGCAGCAAGAATCTGATAGTGTGGCAGAGCGCCACCGGAATCCGCGAGCGTACCGACGACAGCGCCAAAACCAGGCGCGAGCGACGGGCTGCGAGGTAACTGCGGCGCCGGTCCCTTCGCGCGCACGTGCGTCGTGCAGCCCCTCGTCATCATCATCACGTCGTTTGGATTGGCGCTGCGGCAAGCGCTGAGGGCGAGCGATGCCAAAACGAGAACGGCGGGCCTAGAAATCCCGCCCAAGGGTCCGCAGCCGCCGCCTGATCCTGCGCGGGAGGAAGAACGCCGCCGCCACCAGTATCCGCTCGAGATCCAACTCACGGAGCTGGCCGGGATCACCCATCCAGTGATCCTGAATCACGGTGCGTCCCGCGTTTGCGATCAGCCGCTGGAGCGCCAGAACTAGCACGAACAGGTCGTCAATTTCACCGAGGAAGGGGATGTAGTCCGGAATGAAATCCATCGGCATCACGATGTACGCGATGGCGCCCGCGACGAGCAGCTTGTCTGTGTTCGAGACCCGCCGGTCGGTCAGCAATCCACCGAGCAGCCTGAGAAAATTCGGCAGCTCCTTCACCGTCGACATCAGCGTGCGCTTGGCACCCGCGCGCGATGATGGAACCGATGCGGCATCCGCATCCCGTACCTCCCGTGCACTCGTCTGGGCGCGCGAGGTCGCCGACCCGAGCCCCGCCGCACCACCTGTGGCGCGCCGCTTTCGCGAGGAGGCCGTGCTGGAACGCGCGGATTGACTCTTCACTTACGCTGATCTCCCGGTGGCGGTGGTGGCGGAGTCTCGGACGAAGTTGATGCGGGCGGTGTCGTCGTCGCAGCCGGACCCGCCGGCCCCTGCGGCGGCTTCGAAGAAGTCACCGAGGACACAACCCCGGCAATCTCCGTTGCAACTGACTTGCCAGCGTTCGCTACGTCCGTGACCACGCCAACAGCCTTGTTCATCACATTCATCGTTCCGCCGATCACGCCGGCCGACATTCTCCCGGCCCGCAGCGTGTCCTCCACCCCCTCGGCGAACCGCTTGAGCGGATTCGGCGCGGTCGTCACCTTCGGCGCGTACTTCGACTCCAGAAAGTCGATGTAATCGAGGATCTGATAAATCTTCTCCTCAGGGAGCGTGTCGAGCTTCCGAATGAGCCGTTCACGCAGAATGTCGTTCATTTCATCCACCCCCCCGCCATCTGGCCCGTCTCCCGCGCACATCAATATGTACGTAATTGGTGCTGGAGTGGCCGGTCGTATAGATCCCGAGGCCCCCCACCAGCTCCGGGTGCTTCAACTCGACGATCTCCACCGCCAAACCTACCATACGGCTGTCGATCGCGGTGATTTTCCCGTCGCCGTTGGCGTCTATCGCCACATCGGCGGCGTCGCCGTACTGGTGCTGGCTATCGCTCGCCGCGCGCCGCACCCTTCGGTTGTGCTCGGGCGCGCGAAATCCGGAATGCACATCAATCTCGATGTCGGCCACCGCCTTGTCACCGTGCCAGCGCGCGATCTCCTGGATCACCAGCTCCAGCTTGTCCAGCAGCTTCGGATTCACTGCCGCATAACTCGGCCACACTCCCTG
>DATHGO010000059.1:0-2418 GCA_035317585.1 Gemmatimonadaceae bacterium
GTCCGAACCAGGGACAGCGGTACGCTCCAGTACGAAATCTTCTTCAACGAGGATGAGACCGAGGCGGTGGTGTTCGAGCGCTACCGCGACGCCGACGCCGCGATCGAGCACTTTTCCAACATCAGCCATTTGATGGAGCCGCTCATGGCCACCGCCTCCGTCACGGGCGAAGTGCTGGGAACGCCGAACGCGAATATGAAAGAGCAGCTCGCAAAGGGCGGCCCGAAGCTGTTCACGCCGTGGATGGCGTTGCAGGATAGCGAGCTTCAATAAATCGCGCGTCAGCTTCAACGAGTGTTAGACCGCGCGGATCGGATTACGGTATCTTTGAGATCGCGCTGGCGACCCGATTTTTCAGAAGATAGGGGTCGGCATCGAAAGTCGCGGACGACGCCATTGGATACTCGATCAATTCCAAACGCATCGAGCTGGGCACTGGGAAATCGACGACTCCGTATAGCGGCGAGATCGCGTCGCGATGTTCCTCATTCTTCCAGCGGCTCGACGCGAACGGCCGTCCCGTAGCACAATACCTCTGTCACGCCTTTCATCAACTCGTTCGCGTCATAGCGGATGCCGATCACTGCGTCGGCCCCAGCCATATGCGCTTGAACCAACATTGTGTCGAATGCCTGCTTGCGGGTTCGCTCAGCGAGTTCCGTAAAGAGCGAGATATTGCCGCCAAGCATCGTCTGCAAGCTGGCGCCGATGGTCCCGAAAACCGATCGGGATCGTACGACAACACCACGTACGACGCCAAGATTATCCACGATTCGGAATTTAGGCACGTCGAAGCCGGTCGTTGTCATGTTGGCCGGAATGTCTGCTGCCTGCGAATGGATGATGGAGGACATGAGTCACGTTTCGCGGTGAGTGGTCAGCTGTCTTGCAAACTTCGGGAATGTCGGCCTAACGCCCTAGTTCAGCTGCAAGCACACTACCACCTTTGCGGCGAAGTCGCATCCGAAAAGTGCTTGTCGGCCGCAACGTTCGTTAGATAGCGCGCGCAACGGGCTCTCTGGGGATTTGGCCGGGCATCAAGAGCCTCCGCTGCCCAGACCGAGTACGCGAACTACACGCACTTCGTCCCCGGCCTGCATGTGACTGATGTCGAGGGGCTGACCTCGGTGTCCCAGCTGCCGGTCGCTCACGGCGCCGCCGATGTATTCCGCAATGATCACAAGATCGCCGACCCCGATCTCGATCAGCAGCTTCAACTCATCGTAAGTGACCGAGGTCGATTTGGATGTCATGAACTCAACATTGCGGTCAGAGTGCCAGGGAGTGCCGTCGAAGCCCAGGTAGCTGTCCTCCTCGTCGCGCATGTTGCGAACGTCAGGATGTACTCATCCTCTATTGCCACATCGAGGCGGTCAGCTAGACGCAGGTACGCGCTTCCCGGCTTTCGCCATGCCCGAGAAACATGCAAGGCTACAAGCTGTTCGACGGCGTCGATTTACTCGCGCTGGGCGGCTTACCGCCCTACCGAGCTGAGCTCGCCCTGCGAGAACCTCCATTGCTGCGACAGAATTGCGGATGCCGGCTGCGCGATGGTCAGCCTGGCGCGCGGATTCCGCGCCGCCTCAAACGTCAGCGGCTCACCAGCGATCACCGCGAGACGTACGTACATCGAGCCTTTGGCGAGCGCCTCTTCGGGAATCCGCAGGCTCGCAATCGCTCCTGGCTCGACACGGCCGAGCACCCACTCGCGCTTCACGCCGATCAGATACACGTCCACCCTCTCACGGCCGATGTTGTCGAAGCGGATGGTGAGCGGAAGAGCATCAATCGATATCGCTGCGTTGTGCGCCGGGGGCGCTGACGCGCCGATGCAGGCGCCGAGCGCGAGCGTGATGGCCATTGTGGCGGTGATTGAAACGAAAGCACGTCGGGCTGACGTAGTCATTGGTATCTCCTGTGATGGGAACCGGCGCGTCTCGCGCCTCTTCCCATAGCGCGCAGAAGAGAGTCAAACCCAATCAGCGACCGTGCTGTCCAATTGGGGAGACACCACCCACCCCATCGACGAGGGTGACCATTCCGATCACGCCAACCGACGTCGTCCCAACGCCTTCCCTTGCGCCGACCACCGACGGTGCCGGCCCCGTGCGGCACCCAGTGCACGGAGTCACCGAGCTCCTGCGCGCGTGGAGCGCGGGCAACGCTCAGGCGAGCGACTCGCTCGTCCGGCTCGTTTACGCGGAGCTTCGGCGTCAGGCGCAGCTCGTGCTGCGGCGCGAGGACGAGGGACACACCCTCCAGCCTACCGCGCTCGTGCACGAGGCGTGGCTGCGTCTCGCCGATCAGCAGGATGCGCGCTGGGAGAGTCGCACTCAGTTCTTCGCCATCGCCGCGCAAATGATGCGGCGCGTGTTGCTGGACCACGCGCGCACGCGCCACGCGCTCAAGCGAGGCGGC
>DATHGO010000060.1:0-24561 GCA_035317585.1 Gemmatimonadaceae bacterium
GCGAATCAGCATCCTACCGCGCGGCCCGGGACAGGCTGCTCGATGCCGAAATCGAAATGAGGCTAACGATCGAATCCGTCGCTGCCCAGCGACGCAATCTTCCCATCGCCGGGCAGGTTCCCCAGGACTACGTGTTCGAAGAGCTTGTCGGCGAGAATGGGGCGGGAATAAAGCGGAAAGTGCGAATGTCCGAGCTATTCGCTCCGGGGAAGGACACACTGATCCTCTACAGCTTCATGTTCGGACCAGAGATGCCAAGCGCCTGTCCCTCCTGCACGTCCATAATCGACGGCCTGGACGGCGAGGCGCCGCATGTCATCCAGCGGGCAAACTTCGCGATCGTCGCGAAATCGCCGATCGAGCGCATCCGCGCGTGGGCCAAGGAGCGAGGCTGGCGGAATGTGCGATTCCTGTCGTCGGCGGGATCGACGTACAACCACGACTACCAGGGCGAGAACGCGAAAGGCGACCAGATGCCAGCCTTGAACGTGTTCGTCCGCAGGAACGGAAAGATTTCTCACTTCTACAACACCGAGCTGATGTTCGCGCCGTCGGATCCGGGCCAGGACATGCGCCACGTGGACATGATCTGGCCCCTCTGGAATCTTTTCGACGTGACGCCGGAGGGGCGAGGGGAGAAATGGAATCCGAAACTCTCATACTGAGAGCCACTTTCCGCGACGGAACGTCGCAAGGAGCTTCGCATGAAGACAAGCCTTGTTGGGGCCGTGCTGGTGACAGTCATTCTTTCGGCTTGTAGCGCGACGGGGGAGGATCCAACCCAGACCGCGCTGTTACAGCTCAGCGTAAACCGGCAAAAGTGGGTCGCTGAGGCGATTCATGACTATTCGTTCGACTCTGATCTGACGGCCATGGTTTTCTCGCCGCCTCTGCACATCGAGGTGCGAGGCGACACGGTGAACCATGTCACGGACCGCGATACGGGAGCAGTCTACGGAAATGCGGGTTATCCCACGGTCGATTCGCTGTTCGCGCATGTCCTGCAACTGATTTCCAGCCCGCATTCAGATCTGAGCGTTCAGTACAATCTGGCGATCGGCTATCCGACGCGGATCGAGGTCAACTCAAGTATTCCCGATGCCGGCTCGGTTGTCGCGATCACCAACTTCCAGAGATCGCCCTAAGTCGTCTTGTCCGTCGCGACTGGTAGCGTGAAATAAAAGGTGCTGCCGAGCCCAACGTGGCTCTCGACCCAGATCCGGCCGTTGTGCGCTTCGACGATTCCTTTCGCGATCGCGAGCCCGAGCCCGATCCCTCGATGATCCGACGTCTTCGCCTGCCAGAAGCGGCCGAATATGTGCGGGAGCTGCTCAGCCGGGATGCCCGGCCCAGTGTCGATCACGCCAAATCGAACTTCTCCGTCGATGTGCTCCGCGCAAACAGTGATGCGACCGGAGCGCGGCGTAAACTTTACCGCGTTCCCGACCAGATTCGACAGCACCTGCTGAACTCTCGCCGCGTCAGCCAGTACGGGTGGCAGATTGTCTTCGATGTCTGCCTCGAGTCTTATCGTGCTGCCCGCCGCCAGGGGACGCAGCATGTCGATCGTGTCGTTGATGATGGTCGCGGGCAGCTCCGGCTTCAGATCGGTCGTCAATCGTCCCGACTCCATTCGCTTCACATCCAGCAAGTCCTGGATCATCCGGTTCATGCGGTCGGCAGCGCGGCGCACGATCTCCGCCTGTCTTCGCTCCTCAACCCGCTCCGGCGGAGTGGTCTCGAGCATCAGGCTCACCGCCATCGTAACCGTGTTAAGCGGGTTTCTCAGATCGTGGGCGACGACCGCCAGCACGTCGTCGCGCGCTCTGGTCGCCTGCTGCGCTTCGTGGAAGAGCCGCGCGTGCTCGACGACAACTGCCGCTCGCCTCGCTAAGTCAGCGGCGAGGGACAGGTCGGCTATCTCGTAGCGGCGGCCCGAACCCGACGTGACCAAGGTCAGGGCCCCGAGCGGCTTTCCCGAAGCAACGAGCGGCACGCAGATGAGTGACCGCGGTTCGAGTGCTTCAACAACGCGACGCTGTCCCGCTTCCGCGAAGGACGCACGAATGAATGCGGGAGTTATGTCCGCCTCGAGGACCGGCGCGCCAGTAGCCATCACTCGCATCAGGGGATGGCGGGCGGTGAGCGCGCTTTTCGGAAACCGAGCGACTTCGCGCAGCAGCTGCGATTTGGCCGGATCGACGTGGGCTTCGCCGATGCGCTCGAACGTGTCCTCCGCTTCGACGATGTCGAGCGCGCAGTAGTCGGCGAGCGCGGGCACGGCCAGCCGCACGAGGGCCGCAAGTGTCGTCTGATAATCGAATGAGGCGCTGAGAACGCGGCTCGCCTCCGCCAGCAACGAGGCTCGCTTCTGCGAATTTTCTGCCTCCGCGCGCGCTGACTGTTCCTGAACCAGCATGATCTCCTGTTCTTCCGCCCGTTTGCGCGACGTGACGTCGCGGAAGCTCCAGACGCGGCCCACGGGCACGTCTTCGATCAGCTGCGGCTGCGAGTACCGTTCGAACGTCCGGCCATCCTTCAGCTCGATCACGTCGTAACTGGCCTCTTCGGGATGCCGATTCAGCTCCCCAACCTTCGACATGAAAATTTCCGGGTAGACGAGCTTTTCAAGCGCCATATCGATCGTCCGCTGATCGTTGCCGGAGGCGAAAACCTCGGCCGGGATCCCCCACATGTCGGCCAACTTCTGATTGAAGCTCAGAATCTTTCCGTTGAGATTGACGACCAGAATTCCGTCGGCCGTCGATTCGAGTGTGGCACGAAGCAGTGACAGCGACCTGCTCGCTTCGGTTTGGGCGTCGCGCCGTTGGGTGATGTCCTCAATGAACCCGACCAGGTACAAGGGCGCGCCAGTCGCGGAACGAACGATCGACACCGTGAGATGAACCCAGATGACGTCGCCATTCTTCCGGATGTAGCGCTTCTCCATCCTGTACTCGGGCAGCTCGCCCGATCGGATTCGCCGGATGAACTCCAGGCTCGCCGGCACATCGTCCGGGTGGGTAAGGTGCTCGACCTTGAAGTTGAGGATTTCCTCGCGCGAATAACCGGTGATCTCGCAGTAGCGCTGATTCACGGAGATCCACTGTTCATCCAGCGTCAGGTGGGTGATGCCGATCGCCGCCTGCTCGAACGTCGCCAGAAGGAGATGGCCGGGACCTCCAAGGGGGACGGCATACTCCGCCGTCCAACCTGGAACCGCGGAGGACGGCGCAAGCATCGTAGATTCTGTGGCAGACGTCGTACGCACCATGCGATCTCCAGCCTGCTGAGTTACACAGTCGGCGAGCACCCGAGAGTGGCTGCTGCTTACGGTCTAATGTCGCATTGTCTACGCAGGCGGAACAGAAGGAGTTTCGTTACCTGCCCCCAACCTCAGTCAAGCTCGTCGAGTCTGCGCAATGGGGGGATTTTCCACGCGGTCACTCCCACTACTCCGAGAGTTATCAGCCCACCGAAGATCACGGAACGAACGGTGCCGAGCAGCTTTGCCGCGACACCCGACTCGAAGGATCCTATCTCGTTCGATGAGCCGATGAATATCTGGTTGACCGCCGATACGCGACCGAGAAGATGCGGCGGCGTACGGAGCGTGAGTAGCGTCGACCGGATCACGACGCTCACATTGTCGAGCATTCCGCTGATGAAGAGGAGCGCGAGCGAGACCCAGAACCAGCGCGACAGCGCGAACAGAATCCAGCACGCACCGAAAGCGGCCACGCACATGAAGAGTATCGGCCCGGCGTTCCGCATCCGGCGGTGCACGAGCAAGACCGAGATGAGCACTGCACCGGCCGCCGGCGCGGCACGCAGGATTCCCAGCCCCTGGGGACCAACATGAAGAATCTCCGACGCGAAGATCGGAAGCAGCGCCGGCGCCCCGCCGAACAATACCGAAAAGAGGTCGAGGAGCTGCGCCCCAAGCAACTCGGGCTGGGTCATCAGGAAGCGAATCCCGACGGTGAGATTCTCACCGATCGTCATCTCCGTAACCGCGGCCGGCAGACGTGTGTACGCAATCTTCGCGAATAGCAACAGCCCAATCGCGCAGAGAACCGTTTCCACGATGTAAGCGAGGCGCGCGCCGGAGAATCCGTAGATGATTCCCCCCGCCGCCGGACCCACAACCGCTGCGAATTGCCACAGTGACGACCGCCAGGTGATCGCGTTCGTGTAGGTGTGGCGCGGCACGATCTCGGCGCCAAGCGCGGTCCGCGCCGGCTGAAGAAAGCTTCTCGCCAGTCCGCTGACGCCGACGACCGCGAAGATCGGGAGAACCGTAACGGACAGAAGGCGCCGCGCGTAGACGGTCAGCAGGAGGAGCGAAACGCCGCAGCCAAGCTGAACCGCGAGCGCGATCATTGAGAGCAGCTTTCGGTCGTGCCGATCGGCGATGTGTCCCGCATAGAGAGCCGCCGTAATGAAAGGCAACGCCTCGGCGAGCCCGACCAATCCGAGGGAAAGCGGATCCTTCGTGAGGGCGTACACCTGCCATGCGACGACCGTCGCCTGGATCTGGGTGCCCAGCGTCAGCGCCACCAGGCTGGCAACGTACCAGAGAAAGTTGGGGTTGCGCAGTGATACGTACGGATCGTGTCGCTCTGCCATTCCTCGTGCTTTGTTATGGAAGCCGCATGATATCGAACCGTTACCGTGCGAGCAATTATCCAGACGTAGCGCCCCGCGTTCCCCCGCGTTTTATTTTGTAGGGGGACATCAGCGCCTCGGGGAGGCAACAGTGAGTACCGCGACACCAGTGAAAGCGAGTGCGACAAGACCGGCCAAGTCGGAATTCCTCCCCTATTATGAGAGGTACATCGGGCTCGTCCCGGACGGCGATGTGGTCTCGACGCTGACCGGCCAGATGGCCGAGACGCTGGCACTTCTTCGCGCACTTCCGGCATCGGTCGCGACCTACCGGTACGCGCCGGAGAAATGGAGCGTGAACGAGGTCGTCGGACATATGATCGACAGCGAGCGACTCTTCGCGGGGCGCGCGCTCAGGTTTGGGCGGAATGATGCAACGCCGCTTCCCGGTTTCGAGCAGGACGACTACGTTCGCAATGCCAGCTTCGACGCGTATCCGCTCTCCGAGCTCGCTTCAGAGTTCGAGACTGTGCGCCAATCGACTCTGTACCTTTTCCGGCACATGGACGAGGAGGCCTGGACTCGGCGCGGCCTTGCAAACAACGCTGAAGTTTCCGTCAGGGCGCTCGCTTACATCATCGCGGGACACGAGCTTCACCACCTCGAAGTTCTGCGCTCGAGATATCTCTAGAGGGTCGTGCAGTTCCTCGGGTCGCCCGACTCGAATCCGCGTTTGAACCACTCCGATCTTTGAGCTGCCGACCCGTGAGTGAATGAGTCGACGTTGACACGGCCCGTGGTGCCCTTCTGAATCCGATCGTCCCCGACCGCGGCAGCCGCATTCAGCGCTTCGTCCACATCTCCTTGCTCGAGCAGCCGCCGCTGATCGGTGGAGTGGGCCCACACACCCGCATAGCAGTCTGCCTGCAGCTCCAGCCGGACCGAAAGCTGGTTCGCCTCGGATGGATTTGATTGCTCGATCTGCCGCACGCGCGCGTCCGTGCCAAGCAGGTGCTGGACGTGGTGGCCAAGCTCGTGGGCGAGTACGTAGGCCTGCGCAAAATCCCCCGATGCACCAAACCGCTGCTTCAGCTCCTGGAAGAAGCCCAGGTCCAGGTATACGCGCTCGTCGAGCGGGCAGTAGAACGGGCCCATTACGGATTGCGCGGGACCACAGCCGGAATCAGTCGAGCCCCTGAACAGCACCACTCTCGCCGGATGGAAGCGCGCGCCATAACTGGGCAGGATTTTCGCCCAGGTGTTCTGGACGTCGTCGAGAACGAAGGAGATGAATTGAACTTCGGGCTCTTCAGCGGTTGAATCGGCGGCGGACATGGGAGCGCCGGTCGCACCTGTTCCCGGCTCGACGCCGAGAGCCGAGAAGAGATCGGTTCGAAATATCAGGCTGAGCGCGAGGACTACGACCGTTCCCCCGATACCAAGACCTCTGGCCATTCCGCCGCCTGTGGACCGGCGATCCTCGAGATTTGGACTGCGTCCGCCCGGTGTCCATCGCATAGCTTGCCTCCGGAAGTTGCAGCTGTCGGAGACGCCTAAAGCAAGAAACCCGCCGCAGCGGTGCTACGCGACCAGCACCGCGCTCGCTCTCCAGTCTATTCCGAGAAGGGCGTTGGCAACGGTTGGATCGAAGTGACTCCCGGCCCGGCGCTTGATTTCCGCGAGAGTGTCGTCGATTCCCCACGCCGGCCGGTAGGGACGGTCGTGGGTGAGCGCGTCGAGAAAGTCTGCCGCCGCAACGATCCGTGCTTCGAGCGGAATGGCCTGACCCGAGACACGGTCCGGATATCCCGACCCATCCCACCATTCGTGGTGGCTGCGGGCGACTCGCTGCGAGAAGCGAACCAGCTCCGAACGGCCTTTCGAGAGCATTCTCGACCCGATCACGGTGTGGGTCTTCATGATCTCGAACTCTTCTCCGGTGAGCGGGCCTGCCTTGAGCAGAATGTTGTCCGGGATCCCGACCTTGCCGATATCATGCAGCGGAGCGGCGCGCCTTATCAGCTCCACCGTCGTGGCTTCGAGGCCGATAGCTTCGCCGAGGAGTGCCGAGACCTGCGCGACTCTCTTGGTGTGATTGCCGGTATCATCGTCGCGGAATTCGACGGCGGCGGCGAGCCTCTCCAGCATCTCGAGCTGTGATTGCTCGAGCTCCTTCGTGCGCTCTGTGACCTTCAGTTCCAGCTCTGTGTTCTGACTGCGAAGCTTTCGATAGAGGAAGCGGGTTTCAAGCAGGTTGCGGATTCTCAGCAGGACTTCCGCCGAATCGAAAGGCTTGCTGAGGAAATCTTTTGCTCCGAGCGCCAGCGCGCGGCGCTTTACCTCGGCGCTGTCGTCCGCGGTAATCATCAGCACGGGCACGTGTTCTGCCCCGCCGGCATGCACGACGATTTCCTCCAGGACCTGGAACCCGTCCTTGCCACTCATATGAAGGTCGAGCAGAACCAGATCGGGCTTGAATTGCGTCTGAAGCCTGTGGGCATCCACCGAATTGGTCGTCGACGCAACATCTTCGTAGCCGGCGCTCGCGAGGATTCGTTCGAGGAGTTTGACGTTCTCCTCCTGGTCGTCGATGATGAGGATGCGCCCCAGCTGATCCGGCGCTGACACCTTGATTCGCGACACCTTGGTCCGCGGCACTTAGGCCGACGCCGTCGAAGGTTTATTCAATACCGCGCGCACGGCGGATCGAAGCGCTTCGGCCGTGAACGGCTTCTGCAGAAAATCTGTCTCTGACTTCTGAATTCCTCGACGAAGTATCTCGTTGTCGGTGTAGCCCGACATGAAGAGAACTCTCAATCCGGGGCTCAGCTCGTGGAGCTCGTCGACCATGCCTCGTCCGCCCAGTGTCGGCATCTCGACGTCGGTGAGGATGAGATCGATCTCGCCCACTTGTTCAGCGGCAATGCGAAGCGCCTGAGCGCCATCGGATGCTTCGAGAACGTGGTAACCCGCTTCAGTCAGTACCCGTTTCCCGAGCTTGCGTAGTGCCTTCTCGTCATCGACAAGGAGAATAGTCTCGCGGCCGGTCGGCTTCCCGTGCTTCAAGCGTCTGACTTTTCGCGAATTCGCCCCAGCTGACTCGCGTTGCGCGGTCTCTTCTCCCGACTCCTTCATCGGAGAGCCCGGAAGCGGAACCGAGCTCGTGCCTCGATCGAGGCCCGTGGCTTGCGGCAGAACTCGCCGGCTTGTCAGTAGCAGGTTCTTGGTGATCGCTTCCGCGCGTTCGGCCGCGAGACGAATGTCGACGGCTTCCTGTGTCGAGAGCTTCGCGTCGCCAAGGCTCGACTCGATCAGATCCGCGTTCATGCGAATGACTGTCAGAAGATTGTTCAGCTCGTGCGCTCCGCGGCTCGCCTGGTCGGCGAAGGTGTGGAGCTCCTGGGTTCTGACGGCGAGGGTCTCCTCGACCGGGCGTCCAGCGGTAAGGTCTTCGATCGCGAGGAGCACTGTAGCTTCGGCGGGGTTTGCGGAGGGAACGAGGCGTGCGCTCAGCCAAAGAACGCCGCGGCCGCCTTCCTTGTCGTCGTGGACCAGATCGAAGTGATCCGACTGTGGCTCACCGCTGAGTACGATCTCGAGCATGGGGCGGAGCTTTTCGTCCCACGCCCTTCCGCCGAGCTCATAGACCTTGTGGCCGACGCATTCCGCGGGGGCCAGGCGAAACATGGTATAGAACGCTTTGTTGGCCGCGCGCACGCTGAGCTGGGAGTCGAGAACCAACAGCGCTTCGCCTGGAGCAGAGGAGCTAATCATTCATGCGATGAGGCAGTGAGGAAGGGACCATAGTCCGACCTATTAGGACGACCCGGATCGCGGTTGAGTATCGGAACGTTTTTGGGACTAGGAGGCCAAAAAAGCCCGCGCAGGTGTACGCGGGTTTACCCTTGGTCGCACCCTTCGCCGGATCCTTTGATCGACGACGTATTCCTGACTGTTATCGCGCCGGCCGGCCACCTAGTGGAGACGTAAGCCCCCGCTTGCCCAGGCCAAAACCGTCGACGATCCTGGCAAACCTCGGACTCGACCGGACACCATCGTACATCCGGCCCGCGAGTGGTTGCCAGTTCGGAGTTATCTCGTGGGCGCGCACCGCCGCCTCCAACTCTGAGAGCGCTCTGGACGTGTCGGCAATTCCCAGATCGGCGAATGCGCGTGCCGAGTTCAACATCCAGGTGTCGGGCGGGAGGGCCTCGAGTTTGCGCCTGATCGCAGCCGCTCGTGCAGTGTCACCGATGGAGGCGAGTACAAAGGCGCCAACGCCATTCCATGGCACAGCGTCGTCGCCGGGTCCAACAGCCGTGCGTGCCCCCGCGAATCCTCCGACGTTGAGGCGGTCGAGGGCCAATACGTTGTGTGCGGTCGAGAGTGTTGAGTCGAGTTCCCATGCTCGTTTCGCTTCCTTCTCCGCGCCCGCGTAATCGCCCGACAGCGACAGCATGTGCGACAGCCAGACCGATGGCGTGCCGGCCAACGGGTCCAGCTTTCGTGCAATCCGGAACTGATCCCGCGCAGCCAGGATTTGCCCGGTCGCCATCAGGTACCGTCCGTATTGTGTGTGCGCGGTCGCCGAGGTCGAATCCGCCTCGAGCGCCCGATGAAACTCCACCTCCGCGGCGGGCCAACGAAAGGCGTGCATGTCGGCCAATCCTAGCGCGGCGTGAGGCTCGGCAAGGTGAGGGTCGAGCACGAGGGCGCGATTTGCTGCTGCCGTGGCGCGAGCCTCCACATCGCGAGCAGGTGTCGCGGCAAAGTACGGGAAGAGCTCCAGCGCTTCGCTCAGGCCGGCGTACGCGCGCGCGAATCCGCTGTCTTTCGCAATCGCCTGACTGAAGTAGGCGGCGGCTTGAGAGACCCCTTTGCCTCGACGCTCGAGGAGGTATCGGCCTCGCAAATAGAGATCGTAGGCCTCGACATTATTGGTGCCGGAACCACCAACGACGGCCTTTGGTACTTCACTCCGCCCTCCGAACAAAGTCGGGCCGAGAGCGCTGATAATTGCTTTCGTGATCTCGTCCTGGACCGCGAAAATGTCCTTGCTGTCACGCTCGTAGGTGTCGCTCCACAGAGTGAGACCGTCGGCCGCACTTGTGAGTTGCGTGGTGACTCGCAGGCGATCCGAAGACCGGCGCACGGTTCCCTCGAGCACCGCCGACACTCCGAGCAGTTTGCCGATTTCTCGAACGTCGAGGTCCTTTCGCCCTCGCATCGCAAACGCGGACGTTCTCGACGCAACTCGCAATCCCGGGACTTTCGTAAGCTGGCTGGTCAGCTCGTCGGCCATTCCCTCGGCAAAGTACGCATTCGCCGTGTCCCCTCCGACATTGAAAAAGGGAAGTACCGCGAGGGATTGAGTCTTTGGGCTCGCCGGCACCTGCGATCCGAATCGATTCGCAATGCTTTGGCGCCCCGCAAAGGCGGCAAGCATGAGACCAGCTACTAACGCCGCGGCGGCGATTATCTGCGTTCTCCGACGAGCGAAGATCGGTTTTCCCTGCGGAGCAGCCGAAATCGCAGCGAGCGAGTCGAGCACTTCGCGGGCCGATTGCGGCCGGTCGTCGGGATTCTTCTGCAGGCAACGCATCACGAGCGCCACCAGCGCAGGGGGCAAGCTCGGCATTCGCCGAGCGAGCGACGGGGGACTTTCGGTCACATGAGCGACCATTTGCTGCTGCGCCGAATTCTTGTCCTTGAACGGGTGGCCCTCTCCCAGCAGCTCGTAGGCAAGGATCCCCCAGGCGTAGATGTCGGTCCTGGCATCGACCGAGTCGCCCGAGACCTGCTCGGGCGCCATGTACGCGGGCGTGCCAACCAGAGTTCCCGCGATGGTTAGAGTGGTCCGCCCACCTATAGATGGCGGCGTCTCTTTCGTATCGGTTCGTGCGGCCGACAGCGCCTTGGCTATCCCAAAGTCGATGACCACGGCTGCATCACCGGCCAGCAACACGTTTTCGGGTTTGATATCCCGATGGACGACGCCGGACGTGTGGGCAAAATCCAGCGCACATGCAACATCGTGGAGTATCGAGATTGCCCTGGGAGTAGAGATCGGTCCGGAATGCTGCACGCGGCTCCGCACCGATTCTCCACTGATGTAGGGCATCGTGTAGTACGGAAGATCACCCGCCGTGCCCGCCCTCAGGATCGGAACGATATTGGGGTGTTGGAGCGACGCTGCGAGCTTTACTTCCTTGGCGAAGCGATCCGCGCTCAGGATCGCGCCGATGTCGCCGCTGAGAACCTTGACCACCACCTTGCGGCCAAGTTCTACCTCCTCGGCCACAAAAATGCGCGCCATGCCGCCGCTCGGGAGCTCGCGCTCGATGACGTAGGCGCTTCCAATAGTGTTTTGAAGCTGCTCGCGAAGTTCCATCCGTGCGGGTCGGAGGCGCGTGATTGGCGCACGACCAACGTAGAGTCCGGTCGGGCACAACGCAATTCAATCCTGAACACCGGCTGCGCAAAAAGAAAATGGCCCGCCCAAAAGGACGAGCCATTCACTTTGGTGCCCTCGTGTTTACGCCGGCTCTTCTACGAACGAGTCGGGCGGCGTCGGAATCGGATCCGACAGGTTGTAATCGTCGGTCTCCATCGGAATGACCTTTGACGGCGTCTCGGGCCGCGGCGGCTGCTCCGCCGGAATTCCGGTTACCGCCAGAACGATGCGGCGATGGATCGGATCGACCTCCAGAACTCTGAGATCCAGGTTCATCGTCTCGTAGACGATGTCCGCCGGGCTGTTCACCGGTTGGCCGAAATTCAGCTGGCTCACCGGAACGAAGCCTTCGATGTCGTTGCCGATATCGACGACCACGCCCTTGTCCATCAATCTCACGACCTTGCCTTTCAGTTCGGTCCCGACCGGATAAGTCTCGCCGATACGAAGCCACGGATCCTCCGTCGCCTGCTTGAGCCCGAGGGAGATGCGCTTGTTCTCAGCATCGACGTTCAAAATCACGACGTCAACCGAATCACCCTTCTTCACGACTTCCGAAGGATGCTGCACGCGCTTGGTCCACGACATGTCGGAGATGTGGATCAATCCGTCGATGCCAGGCTCGATTTCCACGAACGCACCAAAGCTCGTGAGGTTCCGAACCTTGCCATTGAGACGGGTGCCAACCGGATACTTCTCCGGCAGCATCATCCACGGATCCTGCTCCGTCTGCTTCATGCCGAGGGAGATCTTCTCCTCGTTCGGATCGACCTTGAGCACGACCGCTTCGATCGCTTCACCGATCGACACCAGCTTCGATGGGTGGCGGACGTTGCGCGTCCAGCTCATCTCGCTGATGTGAACGAGTCCTTCGATTCCCGGCTCGAGCTCGATGAACGCGCCGTAGTTGGTGATCGAGACCACCTTTCCGCTGACGCGGGTGCCGACCGGATATTTCTCGGCGACGTCCTTCCACGGATAACTCTGGAGCTGCTTCAAGCCGAGCGAGATCCGCTCGCGATCCCAATCGATGTCGAGAACTTTGACTTCCAGCTCCTGACCGATGTGAACCATCTCGGACGGATGCTGAATGCGCCCGTACGACATGTCGGTGATATGAAGGAGTCCGTCGACGCCGCCGAGATCGATGAATGCACCGAAGTCGGTGATGTTCTTGACCACGCCTTTGCGGACCTGATCCTTTTGCAGCTCCTTCATCAGCTTCTCGCGCTTCCCTGCTCTCTCCTGCTCGAGGATCACCCGGCGCGAGACGACGATGTTGCGCCGGCGCTTATTGAGCTTGATGATCTTGAAGTCGAAGGTCTGACCAAGCAGCTCGTCGACGTTCGGAACGCGACGGAGCGCGATCTGCGATCCGGGGAGGAATGCATCGACTCCCATGAGATCGACGACCACGCCGCCCTTGATCTTCTTGATCAGGGCGCCACGCACCGGCTCATCGTTCTCGTAGGCGACGCGGATGCGTTCCCACACGCGCATGAAGTCGGCTTTCTTCTTCGAGAGGACGACGGATCCTTCCTGGTCCTCGAGATGCTCGAGCAGAACTTCGACTTCGTCGCCCGGCTTGAGATCGGGGAGATCCTTGAACTCTTCGAGCGGAATCGTCCCTTCGGATTTGAAGCCGATGTCGAGGACGACCATGTTGTCACGGATATCGAGCACACGGGACTTGACGATTTCGCCCTCTTCGATCGAGGCCATCGTCCCGTTGTACATCTCCATCATTGTCTCGAGCTCGTCCTGCGAGTAATCGTCCTCGTCGTAGAGCTCGGGTCTCAGGTTGGCAAGCGGGCGCAGCTGCGCCTTCTGCAGATCGCGCTTTTCCCGCGCGGTCAGCGTCGTGCCGGTTTGGGTTTGTGTTGGGTTTGGAGAGTCTATCATGTTGCTGGTTAAAGGGTTGAGTGCGTTCTAATCAAGCCTTTAAATGTAGACCCTTCATGGTGTCGGGTCAACTTCCAGCCTTATATCTGCGGCGTATCCGCTACCCAGCTATTTGAGCCCCTTGGTCAGCAGGAGAATCAGTTCCTCGTCTGAGAGCCCTTCGAGCGCACCAACCGGAAGATCCATCGCTACTTCGCTACCATCGTCACACTTGAACGCGACCGTCACGCTCGCGGGCTTCAACCGCCGATCGGGAAGACCTCCCGGCCGCATGCTTTCGAACGCACTCCAGTCTATACCGGCACGATCAGTGAAACGACGCATTCGAGAACGTCCTCCGGCTTCTTTTGCCCGCGCCAGGCCTTATCCCGAGCGCTGCTTCGATAGAGTCACAATCTGTTCCACTTGCTCCTGCTGAGTTAGACCGGTCGTGTCGATTACGACCGCGTCCGCGGCTGGAACGGTCTGGAGGGCATCGCGAGCATCCCGCTCATTGATGCGAATGGTCTCATCGTCGAGGATTTGTTGTGACGCCGGCGTGCCCCGCTGGCGCAGGCGCCTGGCCGCGCGCTCGCGCGAGTCGGCGACCAGGAAGATCTTGAGATCCGCATCCGGAAAAACCACGGTACCCATATCCCGCCCGTCCACGACGACGTCTGTCGATTTCGCGGCGCCCCGAACGCTGTCGTTCACCCATTCGCGAACCCGCGGCATCCTCGCGACGCGCGAAACGCTATCCGTCACCTCGGCTCCGCGTATCTCGTCTTCGATCGCGCGGCCTTCGAGCACCGGATAAAAAGAGGTGCGTGCCGCGCGCAGCTCCACCGGTCGCGCCGCCTCGAGTACGCCTTGCTCGGTCCACTTCGAAGCATCCCTCTCCACGCGCAGCATGGCCGCGGTCGCGGCGCGATACAGAGAGCCAGAGTCCACATGGAGATAGCCGAGCTTCTCCGCCACCATCTGCGCCGTCGAGGATTTCCCCGATGCTGCCGGACCGTCGATCGCAATGACGAATGTTCGTCGCGTCATGCCGACACCCGGCGAAGATCTTCCCAAAAGTGCGGATAGGAAACGGCCACGCATTCCGGGTTCGTAACCGTGATCTGATTTCCGGAAGCCGCGGACAGAATGCCAAAGGCCATGGCAATGCGATGATCGCCCCTCGGGTCGATGGTGCCGGCAAGCTCGTGGCGCGATGCATGGACGCGCAGTCCGTCGGGAAGCTCTTCCGCGTCAGCGCCCACGGCGCGAAGGTTTTGCACTACGGCGCTGATACGATCGCTCTCCTTCACTCGCAGCTCGGCTGCGCCCGTGATCTCGAGCTCGACACCCGCACCCGCCGCGATGCATGCAAGCAACGGCAACTCGTCGATGAGCGACGGAACTTCTGCCTCCGTGATTCTGGTGCTCCTGAGGCGCGCCGGGCGAACGCGCAGCGACCCGATCTCTTCGCCGCCGCTGCTCGCGCTCGCCGTCCTGTCGATCTGTGCACCCATGCGCGTCATCGCCTCGAGGAAGCCCGTGCGCGTCGGATTGAGACAGACGTCAGTCAGCGTCAGCTCTCCGCCGCTGGCGAGTGAGGCGAGCGCGACGAAAAACGCCGCCGATGATGGATCCGCCGGCACGTCTATCTCGATCGGAGCGAGCCGGCGCGCGGGTCTCAGACAGACCTGATTCCCATCGGTCTCCACGTCGGCGCCCATTGCGCGCAACATTCGCTCGGTGTGGTCGCGCGATGGCGACTTCTCCGTGACTCGCACTTCGACCCCCGAAACGAGGCCGGCAAGCAGAATGGCGCTCTTTACTTGTGCGCTAGATGCGCGGGTATCCCAGTCGATGCTTCTCAGGTCCACGCCGTGCACGGTCATCGGCAATCCATCGCCGTGCTCGAAGTCGAACTGCGCCCCCATATAGGTGAGCGGCTCCGCGACGCGCTTCATTGGGCGCTTGCTGAGGCTGGCATCACCTTCGAAGCTCGCCGAGAAGGGATGCGCAGCGACCACGCCGGCAAGCAGCCTGGTGGTCGTGCCGCTGTTCCGGCAGTCGAGCGCGCGGCGTGGCGGCAGAAGTCCACGGAGCCCGGCGCCTTTGACCCGCATGTCGTTCGCCAGCGGCGGAATCGCGGCTCCGAGTGTGCGAAGCGCTTCGGCGGTGGCACGCACGTCCTCAGAGTCGAGAATTCCGCGAATGCGCGACTCGCCATCCGCGAGCGATGCAAGTATCAGCGAGCGGTGGGAGATCGATTTGTCGCCCGGCACCCGAATGGTGCCGGACACCTTCAGCGGAGCCAAGATTCGAGCGCCGTCGCCGCGTCAGTTTTCTCGTCGCGGTATTTCACAATCACGGGAGTCTGTAAGGAAATGCCTTGGGTCTGGCCCCACTCATCCTTGACCGCGCGCGCTCCCGGCACGACGACGGCATTCTCGGGGATGACCAGCGGTTTTCCATTTTCCGAGCGGTGAACCGTCTGGCGCTCGAGATCGTAAACCGGAGTGCCCCTCGTGAGTACGACTCCGGCCCCGATCACTGCCCGCCTTCGCACGACGGTCCCTTCATAGATTCCGCAGTTTCCGCCGACGACGACATCGTCCTCAACTACGACAGGCGATGCGTTCACCGGCTCGAGGACACCGCCAAGTTGCGCCGCCGCGCTCAGGTGAACGCGTTCTCCGACCTGGGCACAGGAGCCGACCAGAGCGTGGGAGTCGATCATTGTACCCGATCCGATGTGCGCCCCGACATTTATGTACATGGGCGGCATGCAGACGACTCCGCTCGCGACATAGGCGCCGCGCCTGATGCTGGATCCACCCGGCACGATTCGGATCCCGTCCGCGAGTGTCAGCGGTCGCGGTGGATATGTGTCTTTGTCGAAAAAAGAGAGCGCAACATCGTCGTTCGATGATCGGATCGACATGTCGATCATCCCTCCGACTCGAAAGCCAAGGAGGATTCCCCGCTTCACCCAGGTGACGGCGCGCCACTCCCCCGTCGCCGGATCCTTTTCCGCCGCCCTGACACTGCCGGCTTCAAGCGCATCGAGAAGGCGCCTTACGACGCTCCGCGCATCCTCGGGGAGTTGCATACTCGCGGGCGTGGAAGCGAGCGCATCGATACGCTTCTCGATTTCCCGAATGCTGGACACGCTCACGCGGTCAGGGCGCCGACGGATATGAGAGCCGCGCGTACCGTCGGCTCGAATTTGTCGGCAAGCGGAACGAGCGGAAGGCGGACAACGTTCGACATCCTCCCCATCATCCCGAGCGCTGCCTTCGCCGGGATGGGATTGGACTCAACGAAAGCGGCGGCGGTCCACTCGGCGAGGCGGTGGTAAATCGCGCGCGCCGCCGCGAAATCTCCCGCCGCGCAAAGTTCTGTCAGCTCGGCAACGAGCTGTGGCGTGACGTTGGACGTAACTGACACGACCCCGTCTCCGCCATCCGCCATTACCTGGAGCGTCAGCGGATCATCGCCGGACAGAACAGAAAATCGGGCGGGACGATGCCTGATGATCTCACCGATTTGCGCCAGATTGCCCGACGCCTCTTTCACCGCGATGATATTCTCGTGCTCAGCCAGCTCGAGCGTTGTCGCAGCTTCGATGTTGCTGGCCGTGCGGCCAGGGACGTTATACACGACGATTGGCGTCTTGACTGCATCCGCTATTGCACGAAAGTGGGCAACTATTCCCCGCTGCGGTGGCTTGTTGTACATCGGCGATGCGTGCAGCAGGTGCGTCGCGCCGGCGGACTCCATCTCGCGCGACAGCGCAATCGCCTTTTTAGTGTCGTTGGATGCCGCACCCGCGACGACGGGAACGCGCCCGGCCGTCTGCTCGACCGTTATCTCGACCACGCGTCGATGCTCGGCGGTCGTCATCGTCGCGGCTTCGCCCGTCGATCCGCACGGAACCACGAAATGCACGCCGCTCGCAATCTGCCAGTCGACAAAGGACCGCAGCGAACGTTCGTCGATCTCGCCGGATTTCGTGAAAGGAGTGACGAGCGCTGTTCCACAGCCGGAGAGACGCTGCGATTTCATTCCTTAAAGATACGCGGCGCTCGCCGCGGAGAGCGAATCCGGCCTAACTGCCGCGCTGTCTGACGAAGACGATGTTGGGCGCTCCAACCCCCTTCAGAAACAATTCGCCGGTCCATCCAACTTCCGCGACCAGGGAATCCGCCTTGATCAGGAGCTTGTGGACATCCTTGGACACACCGATGACAGGACGAACTTCGCGTAGCAGAATGTGGTCGCCATTGACCGCGTACGCGCCCGTAGAGGTCTCCCGCGGATCCGCTTTCCCATCGATGGTCTTGTCGAGAGTGAGCGTGAAATGCCTGTCCGGCGTGAGATCGAGCCGCGTGGAAAACTCCCACGGCTTTCTGAAGGTCGATCCCTTGGCAGCATAGGCGTATGTCCCGGGCAGACTCGCCGGAACCGGGTCCGAGTCACCATTGCCGCTGCAGCCCGCCGCACACAGGGCTCCGGCAACGATTGCGAATTGTACGCGACGCAGTGCCATGGTATTCAATACGGAACCACCATTCCGGGGTTTCAACCACACCTCCAGCTAGCCTGACTTTCGCCCTGGCAGTTCGAGCACGTCGCGCATTGTAAATACGCCGTGTTTGCCGATGAGCCAGTCGGCGGCTTTCAGCGCGCCCTCGGCAAAAACGCGCCGATCGCGCGCCAGGTGCGTGAGAGACAGCTGCTCGAACGCCCCGTCGAAAATCAGCTCGTGCGTTCCGGGGACCGACCCGGTTCGCACGCTGGTCGCAGGAATCGGCCGCTCCAGCGCATCGCTCGCCGCCTTGGCGATGGCGATCGCCGTGCCGGAAGGCGCATCCTTTTTCGTCGCGTGGTGGGTTTCGACGATGTGCGCATCGAAGTCCTCCAGCGTCCGCATCAGGGTGCCGGCATAACGGGCGAGCTCGATCAAAACGTTCACCCCAAGCGAAAAATTTGGAGACCAGAGAAACGACGTGCCCGTCTCTTTCGCGACGCGGGTCACGTCCGGTAGGGCGTCGTACCAGCCAGTCGTGCCCACGACGACCGGCACGCCGGCCCGGAGGCAGGCCGTGACGTTTCCAACCGCGGCGTCCGGCTGAGTGAATTCCACCGCGACGCCCGGCTCTCCAAGCGAGCGAGCGTTTATTCCCTTCCCTCCCGCGCTTTCTCGCTCGCCGATGACGGCGGTGACCTTCCAGCCCTTCGCGACAGCCAGCTGCCTGACTGCCTGGCCCATTTTGCCGTCGCCAATAACCGCAACGTCGTGAGCGCTCATTTGCCCCCTCGCGTGAAGAACGCATCATGCAGACGCTCCATCACCGGATTCAACTGGTCTCCGTCTACTATCATCGTGAGGTTTATTCCGGTCGCACTGAGCGACATCATGTGCACCTTGATTCCGTCGAGCGCGCCGATTGCACGGCCCATCGACGCAGTGTCCTCGCTGATAGCGGCACCGACCACGGCGACAATGGCGCGGTCGCGTTCTACGGAGACATCGCCAAGCTGCGAAAGCTCGACCACCAGCGACTCCAGTCCCGACGGCTCGTCGACCGTTACCGAGACCGACACTTCCGATGTCGCAACCACATCGACCGAAATTCCATTCTTCTCGAATATCTCGAACACTCGCCGCAGAAATCCACGCGCGAACAACATCTTGGCCGCGCCGACCTTCACTACCGTGATACCACCCTTGCCCGCGATCGCGCTCACAGCACGCCGGGGGGCGTCGAACGTGATCCGTGTTCCCTTTCCGTTCGGCTTTCGCGAGTTGTAGATATAGACCGGAATGCCGAGGCGGACCGCCGGGGCAATGGTATTCGGGTGCAGGACTTTCGCGCCGAACGTGGCCAGCTCCGATGCCTCGTCGAACCGAATCTGCTCGATCAGTCTGGATCCTTTGACGACCCGGGGATCCGCGGTCAGCATCCCATCGACGTCGGTCCAGATCTCGATCGCCTCGGCGTGGAGCGCGGCCCCGAGTAGCGACGCACTGTAATCCGATCCGCCGCGCCCGAGCGTGGTGGTGATTCCGCGGGAAGTGCGGCCAATGAACCCTCCCATCACTGGAACCTTTCCCTCCCGGATCAGAGGCTGCACCAGGTCCCTCGCGGCTTCGGCAATCGCATCGGTCTGCGGCTCGGCCGCCATGAAATTGTCGTCGGTCGCAAAAACGTCACGTGCATCGAGGTGTTCGGCGGGAATCCCGCGCAGCTTGAAGTACGCCGCAACGAGGTGCGAGGAGAGTTGCTCTCCGAACGCCGCGATCGCGTCGAAGCTGCGCGGAGTCGCGTGACCGAGCACGGAGAGCGCCTCGGCGAGACTCGCCAGCTCGTCGAACGTGGCGCTCATCTCCGCCGCAACTTCGGAAGATTCGGCCGACGTGCCTAACAAATTCTCGCACTGCTGAAAGTGACGGTCCCGAAGTGTCTCGACTCCGCGCAGCGCTCCGATGAGATGCCCTTTTGCCGATTGCTCTCCGATCGCCAGCAGCGAATTCGTCGCCCCGCCCAGGGCCGAGACGATTACCGCGGGTTGTCGGTCGAGACGGCCTTTGACGATTTCGGCGGTGCGCTCGATCGCCTCCGCATCGCCGACCGATGTCCCGCCAAACTTTACGACGATCACGCGGAGTCGAGAGCGCCGTTGGACGCGAGCAGCTCCGCGTTCAGCACGGACCCGCCCGCCGCTCCACGAACTGTGTTGTGCCCGAGAGCGACCATACGCAGATCGAGCACCGCGTCGCGTCGAACGCGCCCCACCGTCACCGTCATCCCATCGCCGGCGTTGACATCGCGCTTCGGCTGAGGACGATCCGGAGCATCAGTGACAACTAGTGGGTGCTCTGGCCGCGTCGGGAGCCCGCTCGTCGACGCCAATCCCTGCCACGACCGCATCGTTTCGATCGCGGACTCGGGTGTTGGCTTCTCCTCGAAACCGATCGTCATGCAGATCGTGTGGCCGTGTTCCACGGGAACGCGGTTCGTGTGCGCGCTCACCTTGAACGTAGCGCTCGTCACCTCGCCATCCTCGTACCTGCCGAGCAGCTTCAGCATCTCGCGCTCGAGCTTGGGCTCTTCGTCGGCGATGTAGGGAATGACGTTGCCGAGTATGTCGAGCGAAGGCACCCCCGGATATCCGGCTCCCGACACGGCCTGCATCGTCGAGAGAAAAAGCTGTCTGATCCCGAATTTCTGATGTAGCGGCGCAAGCGCGACGGCAGCTACCGTGGCTGAACAGTTTGCGTTCGTCACGATGGCGCCCGTCCAGCCGCGATGTTGACGCTGGCACTCGATGAGAGCGAGGTGGTCTCCGTTCACTTCCGGAATCACCAGCGGAACATCCGGCTCCATGCGGAAATTCTTGGCGTTGCTGAGCACGAATTTTCCGGCCTTCGCGAACGCCAGCTCCACCTCGCCCGCCACTGCTGCATCGAGCGCCGAGAATACTATCGGTGCGCTCACGACGCCGGGATCGCACGCTATCACGCGACGCGTCTGGAGTGTCTGCGGCGGAGGCGGACCTTCCAGCCATCTGGTGGCCTCGCCGTACTTCTTTCCGGCGGAGCGTTCGGACGCTGCGAGCTCGACAATCTCGAACCATGGATGGTCCGCGAGCAGACGCACGAACATCTGCCCAACCGCGCCCGTCGCGCCGAGTACGGCTACTGGCCACTTGCTCTTGCGCTTTCCTGGAATCGGCGGAGTCGTCATCTGGCAAGAAGTGTTTGGGCGATTTTTTGATACGTGTCGACGCTGGCCCGCAGCTCTTCGACATCGATGTACTCGTCCGGAGTGTGTGCGACGTGAATCGAGCCAGGCCCGAACAACAGCGGCTCGCCCCAGTTCGAGAGCAGCGGAATGTCCGATGTATACGCGACCGGTCCAGTCTCGAACCCGGGTACCGTCGCGAATCGCTGGGCCGGGATGTGAGAGCCGAACTCCACTTCAGCGTGCCCTTTGGCCCAGTCCAGTACCATTTTCTTGATCGGTTCGACGTCGCTTACGAGGCGGAACATGATCTCCGACTCCGCGTGAGCGGGGATGACGTTGGCTTCCGTGCCTCCCTTGATCGTTCCGATGTTGACTGTGGTTTCACCCAGTACGGGATCCTTGGGAAGTGGCAGTTTCCGCAGCGTTGGCAATAGCACGATCAACGGTTCGATCGCCGATTGCCCCAGATGCGGATACGCCGAGTGCGCTTCTCGGCCGCGCGTGCGGATTGTCGCCCGCAGCGAGCCCTTCGCGCCGCTCGCCAACTTGCTCTCAGTCGGCTCGCCATTGATGAGGAAGCGGCTGTTCGCGCGCAGATTGTTCGCGGCGCGGGCACCGTCGGACCCCTTTTCCTCGCCGACGACAAAGAGGACTCCGACCCGCTTCTCGCCGCCGCTGACGAGACTGTCTGCCGCCACCATCATCGCCGCCGCGATTCCCTTCGCGTCGGATGACCCACGCCCGAAAAGACGTGTTCCTTCCAGCCGCGGCGAGACGAATGGAGGAACTGTATCGAGGTGTGTGGAGAAGGTGACACCGCCGTCGCCCCCGGATTTCGAGGCCCAGATGTTCGCGCGCCCGCGCGTCACTTCCTGTAGAGTCACGTTCCAGCCGCGCGCCACCAGCCAGCGTGACACGTAGTCGACGACGGTACCCTCGGAGCCAGTCGTCGATTCAATGGCCACGAGCTCGGCGGCGAGCGACACGACATCGGTCATGCGCGGAAGTTAGCGCAGCGGGAGGTTGGTGTCAGGACGATCCGAGCGGAGTTCCCCCAGCGCCAGCGGGCGTGAGCGCTCAGGTAGTTGCGTCGAGGCGTGTGACCGCTGACTGCCGCGCGATGCCGTCGACGCCCTGGACATTCTCCACGAACATGTGCTGCACCAGCCGGTTCGCTTCCTTCACGTATGCATCGTGGTAGCGCTCGCCGATGTCTCCGATCTCCTGAAGAGTCCGGTTGCCCATCATTCTGCCGGCTTCGCGAAAAGTCTTGAAAGCGTCCTCGGATTGCCGGGCCATCACGATGTCGCCGACGAGGCGGACGTAATCGCTCTCGCGCGCGGTGTCGGCGAGATCGCGTACCGCCGGTACCGCCATTCCGATCGCGGTTTTCGCGATCCGTGACTCGCCTCCCAACTGCGACTGATATTCCTCGAGCATGTGCTGGTGCTCACGCATGTTGGGAATATGACGTGAGCAGAGCGCGCTGAAGCGCGGGTCGTCCGCCTGATCCGCATGGGCCTCGAGTGCACTGAGGAACGTCCCGTGCTGGATTACGGCATTGTTGACCTGGCTTTTCAGGAACGCGAGTCCCCTGTTCATCGTCCCTCCAAATCGAGTGTCGGTCAGACAGGATCGAGAAGCGAAACTTGTGCCCAAACGATTTTCTGCGCTTACGATTTTCCGCGCCGCCGACCGCGTCTAGTTCCGCTTGGGAATGAGCAAGCTGCCAGCCAGTGGATCGACAGAGATGGAAAGCGGAGTGCCATCGAGCATCTCGCCATCGGCCTGGGCAGGCATGTGTGGTATGGTCTCGACCCTGAAATCGCGCCCGGATTTGTAGAAGAGGCACGGATCCGGGGTGAAGTCCTTTCTGATCATCCTCCAGAGAATTCTCAGCGCGTCCCGCAGGTTGTCCGGCGAGAAGACGCAGGCGTTGAGGAGTCCGTCGTCATAGACGATCCCGTCGCCGAACGCGACGAGATCGTTGAGCACCGCCCCGAGATTGGCGATCAGAACGGCCGAAGCCGAGCGATCGTAAACGATTCCATCCACCGTCAAGCGCAATTTGAATTTCTTGTTGCGGAGCACGGCTTTGTATCCGCCGATGACGTAGGCCATGAAACCGAAGCGCTTCTTCAGGCGTGCCGGTGCCTCGGAAATCATCGTCGCGTCAAGGCCAACGCCAACGCCAATCGCGAACCGGCGGCCGTCGCCAAGTCGTCCGAGATCCATCCTCGCTTCGTCGCCGTTCAGAAGCATTGGTACCGCGCGCGCTGGGTTCAGCGGAATCCGGAACGTTCGCGCGACGACATTCGCCGTGCCGCCGGCCAACACCCCGACCGGTGGTCCCTGATGCCCGAGAGCACCGAGCACTTCCATCACAGTTCCATCACCGCCGAGCGTGAACACGGCGTCGTATTTGTGGGCGTGTGTCTTCGCGATCGTCGCCGCGTGACCTGGTGCTTCCGTCGACATGTGGTCGCACTCGACTCCGGCCTCGGCAAAAGCCTTCAGCGCCTTGCGGCGGATGCGGGCCGCGCGACGTGACGCCGGATTCACGATCAGTAGCACACGCCCAATTCTTCTCGGCGTGAGTCTCATCGCCGTCGCTGCGCTCATGGATTATCAGGGACTTTTGTGAACCCGCATTTCCGGATTCTCCGGGAACGCGCAAGACTGGAAAGACTCTACGCTAGCACTCGGACATCACCGTGCGTTGGGCCAGTCGGGGATTTACTGATGCTCGGGGCGGGGATCGAACCCGCATGGGATTTTGTCCCAAGGGATTTTAAGTCCCTCGCGTCTACCGATTTCGCCACCCGAGCGGAGAACGACGAGCCAGTCATGCATCTGGTCGCAAGCAGGCACCCGCCGCTTGACGGACGATCCGACACTGACCCCGAGAAGAAACGAAGCGGGAAACGGGACTCGAACCCGCGACCCCAACCTTGGCAAGGTTGTGCTCTACCAACTGAGCTATTCCCGCAAGTAAGCACAAAGCTACCGGTGAAAAACGAGGCCAACAAGCAGCGCGCGCGTCTCTGGAGAGCCCGCAATTTCAAGTTGACAAAACCTCGAACGGAATGATAACGTCTCCCCGCGGCAGACGTCTCCGACTCGGACGAACGCCCTCAACGCCTCTTTAACACCGTGCGGAGAATCTATGCGCCGTTCTTTGGTCAGCGTTTCCACCGTAGCACTGGCATTCATCGCGATTTTCGCCAATCCGGCAAGCGCTCAGCGCGTGCTGGGCGTTGGTGACGACGCCCTGGTGCTTCCTCGGGGGGTGTTCCGGTTCCGGACCCTCGGGCAGTGGACGTGGTTCAACGAGCGCTACGGCAAGGATACCCCGGGACGTCCTGACGGCGCCCTCGAGCCGCTCGGCATCGATTTCACTCTCGATACCATCGGTGTCAGACAGTTCCCGAATCTCGCGACGCTCCAGGGCGGACTCCAGTCGCTCACCGGAAACCCGAACTGGTATGCGACGCTCGGCAATACCGTGGTGAATCTCCGCGATCATGTCGCGGCCTTCCCGTTCATATTCGAGGCCGGACTCTCGAAACGCTTCTCGATCGGAATTCAGATACCGTACGTCCACACGCAGACCTCGGCCTTCTTCAACGTCAACACGAACGGGACGCAGGGAAACCTTGGATTCAATCCTGCGCTCGCCGTTCCGGCAGCCGCCGCTCAGAACACGACCATGAACACGCAGTTCACGGCCGCGGCCAACAATCTCGAAGGCTCGCTCGCCGCGTGTCAGGCGAACCCTGCCGCGTCTCCTTCGTGTCCCGCTCTCCTCGCCAACCAGGCGAACGCGCGGGCGCTGATCGCCAACTCCCGCGCGTTCGCGGGTGGCGTCAA
>DATHGO010000061.1:0-2076 GCA_035317585.1 Gemmatimonadaceae bacterium
GCCTTCGTGGGGATGTACGTGAACGACTGGACGCTCGACTACGGCGATCGGGGGCGGGCAGCAATCCGGCTCTTCCTCGACGAAGGGGTGAAATCAGGGATCATTACGCGCCCCGTAACGGTGGAGTTCATTGACGACTGAGCTCGTCGCGGAGCTCCAACGTCGCGCCGCGCGTTTTGCTGCGGTCGCGACCGTGCAGCAAGCCATCTCGGCAACGATTTCACTCGACGAAGCGTATCGCGAAATTTACAAGGCGGTGGCGTCGGTCGTGGATGCCCCGTGCTTCGCCCTGATGATCGCAGATCCGGTGTGTGAGAAGTTCGTCGCACACTGCATCGTTGTCGATTCCGAGGAGCGGGAAGGCGAGAGTGTTCTCGACTTCCCGAACGGAACAGAGACGATTGCCAGGGTTTTCCAGACCGGGGTGCCTCTCATCTCATCGAAGCCCGAGCGCTGGTGGAAGGGAACGATCTTCCAGGTGGCGGCCAAGCGCGAAGTGCAGAGCGAGATAACGGCACCACTCACCTACCACGACCGGACTGTCGGGGTGATGCAGGTCCTGTCGTACAAGACGAACGCCTACGACTCCCACGATCTTGAACTGATCATGTTGATTGCGCGTCAGGCAGCGGTCGCCATTGAGAATGCGCGCCTGTTCGACGCTCAGCGAGGCGAACAGAAACAAACGGAGGCCGCGGCCCAGATAGCGCGCCTCGCTCTTCGCAAGGTGACTGTTGCCGAAGCGAGCCAGAGCATTCTCAAGATTCTCGATGGGGTCGTTCTTTCCAGCGGAAAAGCAGTCGGCGTGATCTCACGCGATGGACATTCGCTCGTCTGCGTTGCCGCCTCCGGAACCTGTGAGCCGATGCTTGGCATCATTGCTCCGGTGGAGCAAAGCGCTGTCCGCACTGCCTGGGCAAGCCAGGAGCCCACCTTCGTCGAGAATCTCCGCGAGATGGCGCACAACCCTGACCGCGTTCCTCACGAGCCGGCGATCACGATCCCACTGGTCGCCAGCGATCGCCGCATGGGCGTCCTCGTCGTCACCTCGGAGACCGCACAGCTGCAAACGGGTCCACACGTCGACGCATTGTTGCGGCTCGCGCCCGCCGTGGCCCTCGCCATCGACGTCCTCCTCTTGAGCGAGGAGGAACAGCGTATACACGCACGCGAGCGAACCCTCGCGGCGGCATTGGCAACCATGGACCAGCCTGTCCTCATCCTTGGCATCGACGCGAAAGTACAGTACGCCAACAGCGCGGCGATCAGGGAGTACGGCTATGAGCTGGTGGAGATTACCGGACTCTCGGTTGATGATTTCGTCGTCGCATCCGCCGACGTCTCCCGCCGGCAAACGATTCCCGCGATCCCGCCAGAGAAAGCGCTCTGGATCGGCGAGCACGTCCATCGCAGGAAGGACGGAACGGAGTTTCCAGCTGCCGTGACGCTCAGCCACATTCGCGACGCGAGCGACGAGATCGTCGGATTGGTGATCGGCGTCAGAAACCTCACGGAGGAGCGCAAGGTCGCGGACCACCTCGGCCGAACCGAAAAGCTCGCCGCCATCGGTGAGCTGGTCGCCGGCGTAGCGCACGAGCTTAATAATCCGCTCACCGGGATCTCCACCTTTGCTCAGCTGCTGCTCGAGGACAAGCTGCAGGGCGAGCAGTTTGAATCAGTGAGCCTGATCAAGCGCGAAGCGGACCGCGCCATCGGCGTGATCCGAGATCTGCTCCTTTTCGCACGCAAGACCGAGGCGCGCGAAGTTGCCGTGGACATCAACACGATCGTGAAGCACACGGTTCGGCTCCGCGCACTGGCGTCGCGCTCGAGCGGGATCGAAGTCCACATGCATCTCGATCAATCGAATCCGCAGGTTCGCGGCGACGAACAGAAGCTCCAACAGGTGCTGCTCAATCTTCTCGTCAACGCTGAATCCGCCATGCGGGCCGCGAAGGTTCGCCATCTCACAATTACCACTCGGCACAAGAAGGGGATGGTGTACATCGTCGTCTCGGATACGGGGCACGGGATGACGCCATCCATCAGCGAGCGGGTGTTCGAGCCTTTTTTCAC
>DATHGO010000062.1:0-7700 GCA_035317585.1 Gemmatimonadaceae bacterium
GGATCCGGACGCCATTCTGCGGGCGACGGAGTTCCTCGACGACTCCATGTTCTATCGCGAGGGACACCGCCGGATTTTCCGCGCGATGGTCGCGCTTTCCGAGCGCGGCGATGTAGTGGATCCGCTCACGCTCTCCGAGGAACTGGGAAGATCCGGTTCTCTCGAATCGAGCGGCGGCAAGGATTACATCGGATTTCTCGTCGACGCGGTCCCCACCGCGGCCAACGTCGAGTATCACGCCAAGATCGTCCGTGAGAAGGCGCTGCGTCGCCGGCTGATCGAAGTCTCGACCGCCATCGTCTCCGAAGCCTTCGAGTCGGGGTCTCCCGCAACGGAGCTGCTCGACGAAGCCGAGCACAAGATCTTCGAGGTAAACCAGAGTCGAGGCTCCGAAGGCTTCATGCGCATCAAGGAGCTCCTCTGGCCCACGATGGAGCGGATCGAGGAGATCCAGCGCGGCGGCGGATCGATTACGGGAGTCGCGAGCGGATTCAAAGATCTCGACGAGCTGACGGCAGGTTTCCAACCGTCAGACCTCGTCATCGTCGCTGCCAGGCCGTCAATGGGAAAGACCGCTTTCGTGCTCAACATCGCCCAGAATGCAGCCCTCGACAACAACGTGCCCGTAGCGTTCTTCTCACTCGAGATGAGCAAGGAGCAGTTAGTCCAGCGCCTTCTCACGTCCGAAGGTCGGGTCGATGCCCAGAGACTGCGGAAGGGAAAGCTACACGATGAGGAATTCGTCCGGCTCGGCCGCGCCGCTGGAATTCTCAGCCACGCTCCGATCTGGATCGACGACACTCCGGCGATGACACTGCTCGAGATGCGGTCCAAGGCTCGCCGTCTAAAAATGGAGCATAATATCGGAATGGTCGTGGTCGACTACCTCCAGCTGATGCAGGGTCCGACCAACACCGAGAGCCGCCAGCAGGAGATCAGCTACATCTCGCGGTCGCTCAAGGCGCTCGCGCGCGAGCTCAGAATTCCTGTCGTCGCGCTGTCACAGTTGTCGCGCGCTCCGGAGCAGCGTACCGCCGAGAACAAGCGCCCACAGCTCTCCGATCTCCGCGAATCGGGAGCGATCGAGCAGGACGCCGATCTGGTGATGTTCATCTTCCGCCAGGAGATGTACGACGGCCCAACCGACAAGGACGGCAATTCGCTCGAAGGACGCGCCGAGATCATCATCGGGAAGCAGCGCAACGGACCCACCGGCTTCGTGAATCTCTACTTCAACAAGACCTACACCCGCTTCGAGAATCTGTCGCCCCGCCTGACGCCGCAGTGAGCCCCAAAGCAAAAACCGTATATCGCTGCACGAACTGCGGCGCCGACCATCCCAAATGGGCGGGACGCTGCGACGTGTGCGGCGAATGGAATTCCCTGGTGGAAGAAATGGCGACCAGGACTTCCAGCGCCACCGCCTCGAGCCGTCGCGCCGGCGGTCAGAGGTCGATGGGCGAAGGTGGAAGCGTGGCTCCGACCCCGCGGCTCCGCGACATCAAGAGCTCGGCGGGACGCCGCCTCAACACCGGAATCAAGGAATTCGATTTCGTGCTCGGCGGTGGGATGGTGCCAGGCTCGATGGTCCTCGTCGGTGGAGAGCCGGGCATCGGAAAATCGACGCTGCTCCTTCAGGTCGCCGGTCGGCTTCAGGAGCTTGGTCACTCGACCCTCTACGTCTCAGGCGAGGAATCCGCGCTCCAGGTCAAGTTGCGAGCCGAGCGCCTTCACGGATCCGCAGAAGACGTCGCGCTGCTCAACGAGACGTTGCTCGAGACGATCATCTCTACCGCCGGCGCGCAACGGTTTGACGCAATCGTCGTCGATTCAATTCAGACCGTTTTCACGAGCGACCTCGAAGGCGCGCCCGGCAACGTCGGACAGGTGAGGGAATGCGCCGCGCGCCTGATGCGTTTTGCCAAGGAGACGGAGACAACGGTGTTCGCCGTTGGGCATGTCACCAAGGGCGGTGGCATCGCCGGTCCCAAGACGCTGGAGCACATCGTCGATACGGTTCTCTATTTCGAAGGCGAAGGAATGCTGGAGCACCGGATCCTTCGCGCGACAAAAAACAGATTCGGCAGTGTGGACGAGATCGGTGTCTTCAGGATGACCGAAGAAGGACTCATCGCTGTTGAGAATCCATCCGAGCTTTTCCTCGGAGACCGTCTCAACAATTCTTCCGGCAGCGCCGTGACTGCGCTGCTGGAGGGTTCTCGCCCGGTGCTCATCGAGATTCAGGGACTCGCGGCCAAGGCCGGGTACGGAACTCCGCAGCGCGTTAGTACCGGGTTCGATGGACGTCGTCTCGCACTGCTTCTGGCCGTGCTCGACAAACGGGCAGGCCTGTCCTTCTCCCAGCTCGACGTCTTTCTCAATGTCGTGGGAGGAGTGCGGATGCAGGAGCCCGCCGGCGATCTCGCGGTTGCGAGCGCACTCGCGTCGAGTGTGTACGATCGGCCGGTTGCGAACTCCGCGATCTTTCTCGGCGAGGTCGGGCTCGGCGGAGAAATCAGACCGGTCTCCCAGGCCGAGCGGCGGCTCGGTGAGGCGGCGAAGATGGGGATGACGACGGCCTATATGGCGGAGCGGGGAATTCCAAAGCGCGGTCCCCGCGGCATCGAGGTGATCGGTGTGCGAACCGTCAGCGATCTCTTTCGCCAGCTCTTCCACGCCTGAATGAAACGCGATACCGGCGGCGCTCTCACGCCAAAATGAAACGAGACGTCGGTGTCATCATCGTCGCCGCCGGCAGCGGATCGCGCACCGGATCGGCAGAGCTGAAGCAGTTTCGTTGGGTCGCCGGCAAGCCCATGCTACTCCACAGCATTCAGACTTTTCAGGCGTGCCCCGATGTCGCGATGGTAGTCTGCGTCCTCCCGCGTGAGTACGTAGGCGACCCTCCTCCCTGGATATTCCAGAGCGACGCTGACCGGCTCCTTTTGTCAGTTGGGGGGCGGCACCGGAGCGAGTCGGTAGCCAATGGCCTGGAGGACCTTCCGGCCGAGTGCGAAGTGGTTGTCATTCACGATGCGGCTCGTCCGCTCGTCTCCATCGAGACCATAGCCCGCGTGATCGAGGAAGCCCGGAAGGGAAATGGCGCCGTTGCCGCGTTGCCGGTCTCCGACACGCTCAAGCGCGTCGATTCAAGCGGTAAGGTCGTCGTGACGGTCGATCGTTTCGGATTGTGGAGAGCTCAGACCCCTCAGGCCTTTCCGCGCAAGATCATCGAACGCGCCCACCGCGAGGCGCGCGAGGCTGATCGAGTCGCGACGGACGACGCCGCGCTCTGCGAGCAGATCGGGCTGCCGGTCGTGGTAGTGCGCGGAAGTGAGCGCGCGGTCAAAATCACCGAGGAAAATGATTTCGCGTTGGTGGAGGCGCTAAGTATCTTCCGCGAATGAAGTCCCAGCCGATGGTCGTGCCGTTCTGGTCGACGGAGGAAGTCGAGGCTGCCATCAATGGAACGCTCGCTCATCTCGCCGCCGGCAAGGTACTCGCGTACCCGACCGAAACTGTCTATGGATTTGGCGGCGCGCTTGATGAGCGTTCTGTTCAGCAGCTCGTCGACCTCAAGGGCCGCCCTCCAGGCAAGCCATTTCTCCTGCTCGTTGCCGCGAGCGAGATGATCACGCGCCTCGGACTTCATCTCACCGGCTACGCGTCGACGTTTGCAGCGCGATTCTGGCCGGGTCCGCTCACGCTCGTACTTCCTGGCGGCGAAAAGAGAGTGCCCGATCGAGTGCGTGGGCCGGAGGGCGGCGTTGCGGTGAGATGGACACCACACCGCTCACTGGCCCGGCTGATTCTCGCGCACGGTCAACCCATAACATCTACGAGCGCGAACCGGCCTGGTGTGCCACCGGCTACCGCGGCGGACCAGATCGTCTCACAATGGAGCGACGCAATTACGCGGGGGACCTTGCGCGTTCTCGATGGCGGAAGGCTTCGGGAGTCGCACCCATCGACCGTCGTCGATTGTACCGGCAGACTCCCCCGAGTGATCAGGCCGGGCGCTATTCCGGCCGCAAAGCTGAGAGAGAGCGTCCCTGACCTGGTCGGGGATGCGTAGAAGATGAATCTCCTTTTCGTCTGCAGCGGCAACACCTGCCGAAGCCCGATGGCAGAAGCGCTCGCGCGCAAAATCGCGGCGCGCCGCGGCATCGAAGATCTCAACGTCTCGAGCGCGGGGACGAACGCGTGGGACAACGTGCCGGCAACCGACGAGGCACTCCTTGTTGGCATGGAGCGCGACATCGATCTGACTGGACACCGCGCCAGAAAGCTCACGCCGGCGATCGTGTCCGAAGCTGATCTCATCTTCGTCATGACACCGGGCCATCTGGAGCAGGTAAAGCAGCTCGGCGGCCGGGGAAAGGTTCACGTGATCGACGAGTACGCCTCCGGCACGCCAAACCAGGGAGTAGCGGATCCTTACGGCGGCGACCTCGAAGCGTACCGTCACACCGCCGATGTGCTGGAGCGGGAGCTCGAGAAATTGTTCGACCGCCTTGCCAGCTGAGAGCAACACTTCCGTGAGCAAGACTCCGGGGCGGCTCGTGCTGCTCGGGCATCCGGTGGCCCACTCGCTCTCGCCGATCTTTCAGAATGCCGCGCTGCGTGCCGCCGGAATCTCTCTCCTGTATGAGGCGGTCGACGTCCTGCCTCGCGATCTTCGCCCGCTGCTCAAGAAACTGAAAGATCTCGGTGTCGCCGGTAACGTCACCATTCCACACAAGGTCGCGGTCCACGCCAGCTGCGACGAGCTCACGGATGTCGCCGAGCGTGTGGGAGCGGTGAACACGTTCTGGTTCGAATCCGGGCGGCTGCACGGGGACAATACCGACGTGGGCGGTTTCGACGCCGCTGCCCGAGCATTGCTCGGAGGCGAGACGGCAGGGGCGCGAATCGTCGTGCTTGGAAGTGGTGGCGCCGCCGCCGCCGTCATTGCCGCGGTGGAGCAATGGGCAGATGCGCGGGTCGCGATCGTCGCGCGCAGCTTCGAACGCGCGTCAAAGCTTGCCCGACGCTTTCGGGATGTCGCGCGAGTCGAAAAGAGTGCCGAACAGGCGGTCGCGGACGCGACATTGATTGTAAATGCCACGCCCGTTGGGCAACGCGAGGCGGAGCAACCTCTGGACATTGGAATTGTTCCAAAGACGGCTGCGGTGATGGACCTCGTCTACCGCCGCGGAGGAGGCACGCCATGGGTGAAGGCGGCACGAAAGAGGGGCAATCCCGCGGCGGACGGCCTCCCGATGCTGCTCGAGCAGGGCGCGCTTTCGTTCCAGCGCTGGTTCGGGATCGAGCCGGATCGGGAGGTAATGAGGCAGTCGTTGCTCTAGCGCGTATCGGCCGACGGCTTGGGATCCGGGAATATCTCAACGGCGCCGTTGATCTTCTGCTGCCGCGCGCCTGCGTTTCCTGCGAGCAGCTGTTATCGCGTCTCGAATCGGGAATTGTCTGCGGCTTGTGCTGGTCGCGCCTGCCCTATCTCCCCTCTCCGCGCTGCGAGCGGTGCGGCCACCCGCTTTCCGCCGCGAGTTGTCGCTGGTGTGACCTCCTCCCGCCATTCATTCGCGCCGTCAGGTCGGTGTGTTGGATGCCGGTCGAGCCGGCATCGAGCATTGTTCACGCGCTCAAGTACGAAGGCTGGGCAGCGGTCGCAGATGCAATGGCCGAGCGGATGAGTCGGCTCTCGTGGCCGCCGGACGTTTTCGACGAACGGGCCGCGCTCGTGCCCGTCCCGCTCGCATCAGCGAGAAAACGCCAGCGTGGCTATAATCAGAGTGCGCTTATCGCGAGCGGACTCGGGCTGCGGTGGCGCATTCCTGTATGGGAAGACGTCGTCGTGCGCTCGCGCGAGACCAGCTCGCAGACAAGGTTGACACCAGAACAGAGGCTGGACAACGTTGCAGGCTCGTTTCGCGTCGGTGATCGACAACTCGAACGATTGCGTGGAGCGCATGTCGTGATCGTAGATGATGTGGTGACTACCGCCGCGACGCTCAACGCGTGCGCGAAGGTGCTGTACGAATCGGGTGCGCGGATAATCAGTTACGTGACTTTTGGCCGGGCTCACGCCAGTGGTGACCGGCTTTAACCGAATGGAGCTAACGGAATGGCAACTCGGATAGGCATCAACGGATTTGGACGTATTGGCCGCCAGGTCGTGCGCGCGGCGAAGAATGAAGGTGTCGCCGACCTCGACTTCGTCGCGGTGAACGACCTCACTGACACGAAAACACTCGCGCATCTCTTCAAGTACGACTCGGTGCACCGCACCTATCAGGGCGATGTCACAGCGGGGAAGGACTCGATCACCATCGACGGTGACGAGATCAAGATTCTCTCCCAGAAGGATCCTGCCTTGCTCCCGTGGAAAGAGCTCGGCGTGGACATCGTCCTGGAATCCACCGGTCGCTTCACCGATGCCGGCGCCGCCAGAAAGCACATCGAAGCAGGCGCCAGGAAGGTACTGATCTCCGCGCCCGCCAAGGACGAGGACATCACTATCGTCATGGGCGTGAACAGCGACAAGTACGATTCGGCGAAGCACACTATCGTCTCCAACGCTTCATGCACGACGAACTGCGTAGTGCCGATGGTAAAAGTCATTCGCGACAACTTCGGCTTTCGTCACGCGTCGATGGTCACGATTCACAGTTACACCAACGACCAGCAAGTCCTCGATCTCCCGCACAAGGATCTGCGCCGCGCGCGAGCGGCAGCCCTGTCCATAATCCCGACCACCACCGGAGCGGCAAAAGCAACCGGGCTCGTCATTCCTGAGGTGAAGGGGAAGATCGACGGGAGCTCCATTCGCGTTCCAACTCCCGACGTGTCGTACACGATTCTCACAGTCGAGATCGAGAAGGCTGGCGCCACGAAGGAATCCGTAAACGCCGCGTACAAGAAGGCCGCAGCCGAGGGACCACTCCAGGGCATCCTTCGCTACACCGATGAGGAGCTCGTATCGAGCGACTTTATCGGCGATCCGGCGTCGTGCATTCTCGACTCGAAGACGACCAATGTCATCGACGGCACACTCGTTACTGTGCAGGGCTGGTACGACAACGAGTGGGGCTATGCGTCACGCTGCGTCGACATGCTCCGCTTCATGGGGTCGCGACTCTAGACCGAGCCCGGACAATGAAAAAGAAGAGCGTCCGCGATCTCAGCGATGCGCAGGTGCGCGGCAAGCGCGCTCTGGTTCGCGTCGACTTCAACGTGCCTCTCGACGACGATGGCAACATCACCGACGACACGCGCATCCGTGCCTCGCTTCCGACGATTCAGCTGCTGCTCGATCGCGGCGCCCTCCCGGTAATTCTCTCACACCTGGGGCGGCCCAAAGGGAAACCCGATCCGAAGTACTCGTTGCAGCCGGTATCGAATCGGCTCCAGGAGCTGGCCGGTTGCACGGTGATCTTCGTCGAGTCGACCGATTCGGACGAAGCACTCCAGGCCTGCCAGAACCTGAAGGCAGGAGAAATCCTTCTCCTCGAGAACACCCGCTTCCTTGGAGGCGAGGAGAAAAACGACCAGCGCCTGGCGAGGGCGCTTTCCGAGCTCGGCGACTTTTTTGTCAATGATGCCTTCGGCTCAGCGCATCGCGCGCATGCTTCGACCGTTGGTATCGCCGAGCATCTGCGGCCGGCCGTTGCCGGACTATTGATGCAAAAGGAGCTCGATTA
>DATHGO010000063.1:0-2983 GCA_035317585.1 Gemmatimonadaceae bacterium
CACACGCATAAGCACCACGGCCTCACGGGCCGCGGGGCGCTCTTGCGTGTGCACGTCAGATTATAGTCGACTAGTCAGACTCCACTCGCAGAGCTTCCGCAGCCCGTCCCATTCCTGGACGGGCTTTTTGTTTTCTACCACTTATCTCATGCTCAAGATCGCATTGCCAAACAAGGGACGACTCGCCGATGAAACGCGCGAGCTATTCGGAGACGCCGGACTGCCGGTGCTCTCGCGGGGAGATCGCGCGCTCTCGGCGTCACTCGGTGGCGAATTCGAGGCGCTGTTCGTTCGCGCGCAGGACATACCCGAGTTCGTTGCCGACGGCGTGGCCGATGTTGGGGTCACCGGCTGGGACCTCGTCTGCGAGGCGGCACGCCCCGTCGAGAGACGACTCGACCTCGGCTTCGGCGAGTGCCGCCTGATCGCGGCCGCGCGCGAAGACAGCGTCATCACGTCCCTCGAGGAAATCGCACCGGGCACTCGAATCGCGACCTCCTTCCCGAAGGTCACGCGGGATTTCTTCGAGGCGCGGAGTCAAAACGTCGAGATCGTGCCCATATCGGGCGCGGCGGAAGTCGCACCATTGCTGGGCATCGCTGAGGTGATCGTGGACATCACGTCGACCGGCTCTACGCTCAGGGTCAACGGGCTGCGCGAGATCGGGCTATTGCTTACTTCACGCGCGCAGCTCGTCACGAAATGCGACACCGTGTTCGAGCAGGCCAAGGGTGAGGCGCTCGACTCGCTCATCATGGCGCTCGACTCCGTTGTCAGAGCGCGCGGCAAGAGATACCTGATGGCGAATGTCCAGCGGAAATCGCTCGATGCCGTCAAGAAAATCATTCCCGGCATCAACGGACCGACCGTGATCGACATTCTGAACGGAGGCGATCGGGTTGCTGTCCACGCCGTGGTGGACGCGGACAGGGTTTATAAGACCATCAGCGCGCTGAAGGCGCTCGACGCCACCGGAATTCTCGTCACGCGAGTGGAGCGCCTGATGCCATGAGTCGGGCGACCGAGAAGAGCGTAGTGAGCGAGAAGAGTGCGGTGACGCAGAAGACCGCGGAGCGCCGGAGCCCGACGATCGAGCCGGCGCGTTTGAGGTACACAGGCGCGCTGAGCGCGTTGTCGCCGGCCGAACGCACCTCGCTTGTGCGCAGAACGAGCGCGACGGACTCACTCGTGCGTGAACGGACGGAGGAGATCATCCGGAGGGTGCAGCGCGATGGCGATCGTGCGTTGCGCGAGATGGCGGTCACGTTCGATGGAGTCTCGCTCGATGCCCTCGAGGTACCACTGGGCGTCAGACGGCGAGCCCTGGCGGAGATCGATCGGGCGCTACGCTCCGCTCTCGAGCATGCAGCGTGGAACATAACGCTCTTCCACTCGGCCGCCCCGCCACGTACCGTCGAATTAGAAACCGAGCCAGGTGTGAAGGTCGGGCGAAGGCCCGATCCTTTGCAACGCGTCGGGATCTACTCGCCGGGCGGTCGCGCCGCTTATGCCAGCAGCGTATTGATGGCTGGAATTCCGGCGAAAGTGGCCCGCGTGTCCGAGATCATTCTCTGCTCTCCGCCGCAAAAGGACGGCTACCCGGCGAAGGTCGTGCTGGCAGCGTGCGAAATCGCCGGTGTGGATCGTGTCTTCGCGCTCGGCGGAGCGGGCGCCATCGCCGCGATGGCTTACGGCACCGAGAGTGTTCCACGTGTCGACCGGATAGTCGGGCCAGGAAACGTCTACGTCGCCGAAGCGAAGCTCCAGGTCGGCAGAGATGTTGGGATCGACTCTCCCGCCGGTCCCAGCGAGTTGCTGGTAATCTGTGATGCGGATGCAAACGTCGAGACGATCGCCCGCGAAGTCATCGCGCAAGCGGAGCACGATGCGAATGCTTGTGTGGTCGTCGTCGCTCTGGGTGACGAGACCGCGACCGCTGTCACCGATGCTATCGAGCGCAGCCTTCCCGGTGTGTCACGTGCCGATGTCGTCCGTGCGTCGCTGGTACAGCACGGAGCCGTGCTCTGCGCAGCTTCAATCGCCGAAGCCGTCGAGTTTGCCGCCGAGTTCGCGCCGGAACACTTGCTGCTGGCGCTCGACGACGCGGAGCGCGTGCTACCCGATATCCGAAACGCGGGTTGCGTGTTTGTCGGTGAACAATCGTCGGTGGTGTTCGGGGATTACATCACCGGTGGCAATCACGTCCTGCCGACGGGCGGTCTCGCGCGCAGCTATTCAGGGCTCGGCCCGCTCGACTTCGTTCGCTGGACATCCTATCAGAAGCTGACGCGAGCGGCCGCTCGACGCCTCTCCGCCGACACCGCGGTTCTCGCCAATGCAGAGGGTTTGCCGGCGCACGCAGCCGCCGCCCTTGGCTGGAGCGACCAATGCTGACCGCGAACGAGAATCGCCGGGCTGACTCGATCAGTGATCTGGCGCGCGAGAGCTATCGCGGAATCACACTTTACTCCGCGGTCGGCGGGCAATGCACGTTCGACCTGAGCGACAACACGAATCTCTGGGGCGCGCCGCCGGCGGCATTGCGCGCGCTCGCGACGGTCGGAGCGACAGAGGTCACGCGGTATCCAAGTGCGTTCGAGCCGGCGCTCAGAAATGCGCTGGCCGATTATGCCGGCGTGTCGCCCGACATGATTGCCTGCGGCTGCGGCTCGGATGACGTGCTGGATTCGGCCATTCGCGCCTTCGCCGAGCCGGGCGAGCTGCTTTGCCTGCCCGATCCGTCGTTCGGCATGATCCCCGTCTTCGCTCGGACGAACGGGCTGCGCCCCGTTGCGATCCCGCTCACCCGGTGGCTCGACGCCGATGTCGATGCAATGCTCGAGACAGGTGCGCGGATCATCTACCTTTGCTCGCCCAACAATCCGACGGGCACAGCGTTCTCCCGGAAGGCGGTCGAGCAAATCGTCGAGCGGGCGCCGGGGCTCGTGATCATCGATCAGGCGTACGTCGAGTTCGGCGGCGA
>DATHGO010000064.1:0-4887 GCA_035317585.1 Gemmatimonadaceae bacterium
GAGGTTCGCGCCATGAAGGCGATGTCGCTCACGGCCCCGTTGCGGCCGAGGGTGATGTAGAAGAGTGTCGTGCCGATCCCACCGGCGAGGATTCCGCGCTCGATCGCTCCTCCGCGTGAGTGCGGGATATCCAGGATGGCCTCATCGATGAGTGCCTGAGTCGTCAGTCCCGCCGCCGAAAAGAGAAACTGCTTGTGCGGGTATTTCTGGCTATCGATTCCCGAGAATACGGTGGGCCGTCCCTTGTCGAAGGAGATGTAAGGGTGAAACCCAAGGGCGAGCGCCGTGAGAATGTGCGCGCTTTCGTGGGCGAGCAGGCTCACACCAGCGCCAAGGGCGAACTTCTTCCAGTAGCTGTCGGATGGCTCGGCCGGTTCCCGGGATGAGTAGCCTTGAGCGCCGGCCGGCGATGCCAGGACAGAGATCAGCAGAACGCCGATGATGCCGACGATCATTGCGCGAGATGATCTCGAACTTATCTTCTTGGCCTGATACCCTGCGTGGAGCAAGTAATCGATGGCTGAACGTTTATCCGACATCGCGATCCAGCGAGAGCTCGGCAATCTCACGGGCTGGAGCCGACGCGGAGACGCGATTACCAAGACTTTTCAGTTCCGGAATTTCCTGACGGGGATCGACTTCGTGTCGGCGATAGCCAAGGCGGCCGAGGCGGCGGACCATCACCCCGACATCGATATCCGCTACACGAAGATCACGTGCACCCTCAGCACTCACTCGGCCGGCGGGATCACGCAGAAAGACCTCGACATGGCGCGCAAAATTGATCTGGCACAGGGGAAAGTCAGTTAGAGGGTAACTGCAACAGAACGGGTGCCAGGCCTCAGTGGCATAGATGTCAGTCAATCAGCTCACTACGCCCTGACTTCACCGCCGCGGTTCCGCTCACAGGCAAATGCCTGTGCCCCGAACGCCACCGAGGTAAGTCCGGGGCGTAGTGAACGAATCACTCTGAACTACGCTACTGGCATCTGGCACCCGTTCAGTTTGCAGGTCCCAGCCGGGCACCCGTTCAGTTGCAGTTAGTTCCGCCTGTTCCCCATGACGCGAAGCACGGCCATGAAAATATTGAGCAGGTCGAGATAAATCTGGACGGCTGCGCCGACGTACTCATCGGGCCCGTAGAAGTTGCGGAGTCGCCAGGTGTCGAACACCAGCAGCCCGCTGAATAGCAGTACCGTCACCGACGCGAGCCACAGGCCAACCGCCGCGTTCTGGAAAAAGAAGTTCAGGAGCATCGTCCCGATCAGCACCCACAGCCCGACCATCAGGAAGCTGCCCCACGCACTGAAGTCGCGCCGACTCACGAAAGCGTACAGCGTGAGAATTCCGAAGGCGCCGATGGTCAGCACCGCCGCCTGACCAATGAGCCCCGGCTGCGTCCTTCCGTAGAAATACAGCGCCGGAGAGATGATCACTCCCATCACGAAGTTGAACAGCAGGACAAGCCCGATGTTCGTCGGGAACACGGCCTTCTGGCGCGTGGCAAGGAGCAGCGGCGCGAGTGAAGCGAAGAAGGCGATGAAGGGATGCTGGGCTACCGCCTGCATGAGCTGCGGTTGCGACAGTCCGAAGGAAGCGCCCACCATCGTGACCAGAACACTGACGAGCACCAGTGCGTAGGTCCGGCGAACGAGCGTAGCTCTCTCTTCGCCGGTACGGACCAGCGTTCCCGTCTGATATGACACACCCATTTGACTAGCTCCTAAAAGGATCGAACGTACGAAATATATTACCCCGCATTTTTCGTTGCGATTCGGTCCAACATGGCCGGAAGATGCTTGATGTCATCGAGGAAGTAGGTCGGCTTGTAGGGCTCCAGTGCTGACCGAGTGAACGGCCCCCACAGCGCGGCGATTGTAATCACACCGGCCGCGTTGCCCGACTTGATGTCGTGCGGCGAATCCCCGACGAAGACTGCCTCATCCGCCTTGTAATCGAGCTTCTCGAGCGCCGCGCGAACGGGAAAGGGGTCGGGCTTGTGGATGTGCACCGAGTCATAGCCGATCGCGACCTCGATGTAATCGTCAGCGCCGATGAACTTGAGGCCACGCTCCATCATCGTGTTGCCCTTGCTGGTGACGACCCCCATGGGATGTCCGCGCTGATAAAGGAGTGCGAGCGTATCGATTACGCCCTCGTAGCGCGCCATCAACTGGTCGTGGTTCTCGAGCTGAAAGGTCCGGTAACGGTTGACGAGACGCTCACGATCTTCGTCGGACTCTACGTATGGGGTGAGCTGCTTCGGAAGTGGCGTCCCCAGTCCCTCGATCCACTCCGCGTCGGTCGGTTGCCGCGCCCGACCCTGAAAGGTGTGTTTCATCGACGCGAGCAGGAGCGCGATGGAATCGACCAGCGTACCGTCCAGATCGAACAGGACGGCATAAGGACGCGATTCAACCATGCTGCCAAAGTAATCGCTCGCGGTGCGACGTTGTAATGGGTGATTTCAGTGGAAACGCGGGGAACGAAGCGTTGTAATGGAGGATACGGGACGCGATATTAGAAGGACCATGCCCCCCGCCGCCACTGCCGCAACGCGCACGACCTTCAGCAAGCTCTTCGACGAGATCGGGACAGTAGATCAGGTCGGCATCGAAGAGCGGGTGGCCAAGTTCACAACCCGGAGCATCAAGAAGGGCTCCAAGCTGTGGGGCCTCAAAACCGCGGTTTCAATGGTCGACCTCACCACGCTCGAGGGTAAGGACACCCCGGGCAAAGTCGCCTCGCTCTGTCAGAAAGCTCGCCGCCCCAGCGCGGATCCGGACGTGCCGCCGGTCGCAGCGGTCTGCATCTATCCATTCCTGGTGAAACATGCGGCGCGCTGGCTCGCCGACACGGCCATCAAGGTTGCATCAGTTGCTACAGCGTTCCCATCGGGACAGAGTCCGCTCGCGCTACGGCTCGAGGAAGTGCGCACCGCGGTCTCGGATGGCGCGGACGAGATCGACATGGTCATCAATCGCGGCCTCTTCCTCTCCGGAGAGTTCAATGCCGTGCAGGACGAGATCAGCGCGGTGGTCGAGGCATGCGGCGACGCGCAGCTCAAGGTCATCCTGGAAGTGAGCGAGCTCGATACCTATGACAACGTGAGAGCAGCATCATTTCTCGCGATGCAAGTCATCCGGCCGGGCGACTTCATCAAGACGAGTACGGGCAAGGCATCCGGGAGCGCGACACTCGCCAACACGCAGGTGATGATCGAGGCGATCCGCGATTTTTATCTCGCAACGGGCATTGCGATCGGGATGAAACCGGCGGGCGGAATCAGAACGGCAAAGCAGGCGCTCCACTACCTCGTCGCCGTCAAAGAGACACTCGGCGACGCGTGGCTCAACTCGACGCGCTACCGGTTCGGGGCGAGCTCGCTTCTAAACGACCTTCTGCGCCAGATCGAAAAGGAAAAGACCGGCGCGTACCAGGCGCCCTATTACTTCACAGAGGCCGCGGAGAGCTACTGACATGACAACTCCCAGAGCTATTGCGCGCCCCGCGGCGACGACGACCTCGATCCCGCAGCTGATCTTCGGCGATCTGTGGGAATACGACCCGGCGCCTGAGACCGCTGATCCTAAACTGAAGCCCAGGTACGACCTCTTCATCGGCGGCAAGTTCGTGTCGCCAAGGTCGGGCAAGTACTTCGACTCCATCAATCCGGCAACCGAGGAAGTTCTCGCCCAGATCGCGCTCGCAAATCAGGCCGACGTCGATGCGGCGTATCTGGCGGCGCAGAAGGCGTTCGGTCCATGGAGCAGGCTGCCCGGCGCCGAGCGCGGGAAATATCTCTACCGCATCGCGCGTCTGATTCAGGATCGCGCGCGCGAATTCGCGGTTGCCGAGTCTATGGATGGCGGCAAGCCGATCAAGGAATCACGCGATTTCGACGTCCCGATGACGGCCGCGCACTTTTTCTACCATGCGGGCTGGGCCGACAAGCTCGAGTACGCCATGCCCGGCGCTACCGTCGTTCCACTCGGCGTCGTTGGTCAGGTGATACCGTGGAATTTCCCGCTGCTCATGTTGGCGTGGAAGATTGCGCCGGCCCTGGCGATGGGAAACACCGTCGTGCTCAAGCCAGCGGAAACGACCTCCGTCACGGCGCTCAAGTTCGCCGAGCTGTTGATCGAGGCGGAATTGCCTCCTGGAGTCGTGAACATTGTATGCGGCGCCGGCGAGACCGGATCTTCCGTCGTCACGCATCCCACTGCCGCAAAGATCGCGTTCACCGGCTCGACTGAGGTCGGCAAGATCATCATGCGGCAGCTGGCCGGTACCGACAAGAAGCTGACGCTGGAGCTGGGAGGAAAGGCGGCCAACATAGTCTTCGACGATTCGCCGGTGGACCAGGCCGTCGAGGGTGTAGTAAATGGAATCTTCTTCAACCAGGGCCACGTCTGCTGTGCGGGAAGCAGGCTTCTCGTTCAGGAATCGATCGCCGAGAAGTTCGTCTCGAAGCTCAAGAACCGGATCGATGTGCTGCCCGTCGGCAATCCGCTCGACAAGAACACGGACGTCGGCGCGATCAACTCCAGGGCGCAGCTAGAGAGGATCTCCGAGCTCGTCGACTCAGGGGTGACAGCGGGTGCGGAGATCTATCAGTCGACGGCGTGTCAGCTGCCGACCAAGGGTTACTACTACAAGCCGACTGTGTTCACGGGTGTGACGCAGAGCCACCGCATCGCGCGTGAAGAGATTTTCGGCCCGGTGCTGAGCGTTCTCACCTTCCGCACTCTCGAGGAGGCCGTCGAGAAGGCGAACAACACCATGTACGGACTCTCGGCCGGCGTGTGGACCGACAAGGGATCGCGAATTCTCAAGATGAGCACGCTGCTCAAGGCGGGCGTCGTCTGGGCGAACACCTTCAACAAG
>DATHGO010000065.1:0-7237 GCA_035317585.1 Gemmatimonadaceae bacterium
AATTAGCAAATAGGACACCGCAACGGGGGGGTCGAACACTACCTCGAGCGCATTGCCCGGCAGGACCGCGTCCCACTGAGCGAACAGCTCGGCGCGCTTTGCTCTCACTCGTGCGAGATCGTCTTCGGTGAACTGGAGCTGCACGGGCAGACCATTTTCCGCGCAGTAGTCGGCCACCATCTGGTTCAGCTCGCTGGTCGTTCCTCGCTCTCCGATGCGACGCTCGAGATCGAAGAAACCCACAATCATCTCGGAGATGTTCGCCTCGGGCGGAAGCTTTCCACGCGGCCACGGACTGCCGAAGTCGGCAAAATCCCAGCCCGCCGCAACGAGACCGTAGAATCCTTGGCGCAGCCCGAGAGTGGTCTCGACGGCGCAGTGCGTGAGGTCGTGCTTCGGAAAGAAGGCCGCCTGCGCGCCCAGTTGCCGCTGCCACGTCGTGGTTCCATCAGCGCGCGTGCAGCTGAGGGCGGTGCGACCATCCTTCCCTTTCTTTATGCGAATTACGATGCGCTGTGCGTCGGCCATGGACGCTATCTAATGCAGGGTTTCGCCTTTCTCCAGCATATCGATGAAGCTCCGCATGCGCTTCGCCCGAGTTTCGGCCTTCTTCGCCGTCTGAAGCCGCCAGATAATCGCGTATCTATTCGCGGCGCTGATACTCTTGAAGAATTCCTTCGCTTTCGGGTGTCGGTCCAACTCCTCCTCAAACTCCGGGGGTACGCTCGCCCCAGCTTGCGAATCGTACGCGGCTTCCCAGCGGCCGTCCTTCTTCGCGCGTTCGATCTCCACGAGTCCCGCCTGATTCATCTGCCCGTTGGCGATGAGGGCGAGCGCCTTTTCGCGATTGATCTTCGACCAAATGCTCCGCGGCCGCCGCGGCATGAAGCGCTGGAGCCAGGCGGTTTCGCTTTCGGGGAGCTTCTGCGCGTCGATCCAGCCATAGCAGAGCGCCACTTCGACGCCCTCGGCATACGTGATGGACTTTATCCCGGATCCTTTTTTGGCGATACGCACCCAGAGCGCGCGCGAGGTCTTGTGATTCTTTTCCAGCCACGCGGTGAAGTCCTTCCGCGTCTTGAATCCGCGAATTGCGCCCGGGGCTGATCCAGTTATGGCATTCTTCTTTTTCATGCCTGCGCTGGGAATCTCAGTGCGGCGTTATCACCCGGGCCGGACTTTCCTGTTTCGAGGGAGCGTTTAGTGAAGGGCGCTCGGACATTAGCCGCGCGGTGAACCGCTGACCCTCGGAGAGTCGTTCCACTTCGAGCGCGATTGCATCTACCGCCTGGACGAGCGAATTGAGAGTGCGGTCGATGCCCAATCCTCCATTTGCCAATGCCGCTTCCGCAGCCAATCGGGCCGCTCGCCTGGCCCCAAATTGGGCGCCCGCCCAAGCTGCGACAAATCCAACGACCGCAGCGATGCCTCCCGCTATGCCAAAGAGGACGAGATAGTGTTCACGCAGCGTTCCGTAAAATATCTGAGGAAGCATCGACATCACCGCAGTTTGAGTGGATTACAAATATTCCAGTTACCTACGTTACAAGACACCCGCAGTTTCGGACGACTACTAAATCCCCGGCGGGTGCGCAGTCACGAGTCTCTCTTCGCCTCTCGCCCGCGGGCTTCAGCGAGTTTTTTCGCGATTCCCCGGTAGAAGGCAGCATCAACGGCCTTGTTCTGTTCTGCCAGTGAGATGGCGGCCAGCTCGAGTGCGTAAAGAATGTTGCCGAGGTAGAGCTGCGCGATTCCCGCGACAGTGTCGCGATCGTCACCCATGTGCAGGGGCGGGGGGAATCGGCGTAACCTCGTGATCCACGGACGATTCTTCGTTGAGAACGCGGACCACTACCGCCGTGATGTTGTCGTTTCCTCCGTTTATGTTCGCCTCCTGGATCAAAGCGTCGACGATTCGTTCGGGCTTGGCGCGGGACGTCAGCAGCTGCTGAATCCGGCGGTCTTCGATCATCCCGGTAAGGCCATCGCTCGCGAGAAGGAAGCCGTCCCCGACCCGCGCCTCGCCATCGAACACATCGGGCTCGATCTCGTCTGCCATGCCAATACAGCGGGTGATGACGTTGCTCTGCGGGTGACGTCTCGCCTGCTCCGGCGTGAGCAGCCCCGCGTCGACCTGCTCCTGCACCAGCGAGTGATCCTTGGTGAGCTGTCGCATCTGGCCGTCGCGGATCAGGTAGATGCGTGAGTCGCCGACGTGTCCAACCACGTATCTGGTCTCGGAGAGAAGGAGCGCCGATACGGTGCTGCCCATGCCAAGTTTGTCGCGCTCGGTCCTGGTACGCTCGTATACGGCGCGGTTGGCGTCACGGAGAGCCTGGGCGACCCTTTCGTGCGCGTCGGCGGCGTCCAGATCGTTCAGGTCGGAGAGGTCGTGGCTCACCATCTCCACCGCCATCTCGCTCGCGACTTCGCCGGCCGCGTGCCCACCCATCCCGTCCGCGACTATGAACAGCCCGCGGTGAGCGTTGGCCGAAGCGTGGAGCGAGTCCTCATTACCCTTTCGAATCCGGCCGACATCAGTGCGAGCCGCAACAGCAAGGTGCACTAGCGGGAGCTCATTGGATGGAAGTGCTGGTGGGTGATTCTATTGATGGAGGGGACCCTCCTGGCCTCAAACTACGGATGCGCGAAAAGAGCGGCAAGCATCACCCCGCGCGCTGTAGTAGCGGCTCGACGTCGCCCGCCTGAAGTCGCCAGAGGGTGTTGTAAAGCCCGCCCCGCTCCAGCAGCTCACGGTGCGTCCCGCTCTCGGCGACCTCGCCGTGATGTAGCACCAGAATCATGTCGGCGTTGGCGATGGTGCTGAGCCGGTGCGCCACCGCGATCGTCGTTCTCCCCGACACAAGCACACTCAGCGCCGCGTGGATCTCGGCCTCGATCTCGCTGTCGACCGCGCTCGTCGCTTCGTCCAGCAGCAGCAGCGGCGCGTTCGCGGCGACGGCGCGAGCGAATGAGAGAAGTTGCCTTTCGCCGACACTGATCGATGCCCCGCGCTCGCCCAGCACCTGCCCGTAGCCCTGCGGAAAGCCACGGATTATTCGATCCGCGCCGACTTTCGCGGCTGCCCTCACGACTTCCTCGTCGCTGAGCGGATTCGAGAGCCGGATGTTGGTCGCAATGTCTCCGGCGAAGAGGAAGATGTCCTGCTGAACGTAGCCAATCAGTGATCGCAGCTCCTCGAGCGGCATCGTTCGGATGTCGATGCCGTTTATCGTGATCCGCCCGCGTTGGGGATCGTAGAATCGCATCAGCAGATTGACGATTGTCGTCTTCCCCGCGCCGGTGTGCCCGACCAGAGCGAGTGTTTCACCCGGCCGCGCCGTGAAGCTCACTCCCTTGAGCACCCACTCGACCGGAGTGCTTTCCTGCGGAGCGCCGCTCTTCTGCTTCGCCATGTGGGCGAGGTCATAAGCGAACCACACATCCTCGAACGCTACCTCTACTCCCTTGCCCCTCGTCAGCACTTCGACGCGCTCAACCCGGTCCGGAACGCTCGGGACGGTATCGAGCAGTGTGAAGATCCGCTCCGAGCTCGCCATCGCGGTCTGCAGAATGTTGTACTTCTCGGATAGATCCTGGAGCGGCTGGAAGAATCTTCGCACGAGCTGGAGGAACGCCGCGACCGTGCCGACGCTGAGGAGATTCGCGTGAACGCGTGACGCTCCCGCGACGATGAGAATGGCGAGCGCGATCGACGTTAGCAGCTCGATTGCCGGAAAGTAGAGGGCGTAGACCGTGATCGACTTGAGATTTGCATCGAGGTGAGATCGATTCAGCTCATCGAACCGCCGCGCTTCGCGCTTCTCCTGGTTGAACAGCTGCACGATTCGCATCCCGGTCAGTCGTTCCTGAAGAAACGAGTTGATCCGGGCAAGACGCACTCTGATATCGCGATAGGTGTCTCGCACACCCTTTCGAAACAGCCCCGATACGAACACCACGAATGGAATGACGAGGAATGAAGCCAGCGCCAGGCGCCAATCCATGATCAGCATCGCGACGCTGATCGCGACCAGCGTGAAGAGGTCTCCGAGACCCGAGACGACACCGGAGGTGAACAGCTCGTTCAGCGTCTCGACGTCCGACGTCACGCGCGTGATCAACCTGCCCGCCGGATTCCGGTCGAAGTACGATACGGAGAGCCGCTGCAGATGGCCGAAAATCTCCATCCTCAGATCTCGCATGACTCGCTGGCCCAGAAGGCTGGTCAGCCAGGTTTGCCCGTACGACGTCACGAATTCGGCCAGCAGCGCGAGCAACAGTAACGCCGTGCACACGGCGACGACGTGCATGTCGCGCGCGGGCACCGCCACGTCGATCACGCGCCTGGTCAGCAGGGGGCCGACGACCTGAACCCCGCCTTCGATGCACAGGAGGACGAATGCTCCGTACATCAAGGCGCGATAAGGGCGCGTGTAGATGAGCAGCCGACCCATCAGCTTGCGGTCGTATGCTTTGCCGAGTACGTCGTCTTCGTGGGTCTGAGTTGCGGGGGCAGTCATTCAGCCGTATCCTAGCCGGGTTGCAGGTGCGACGCCACGGCAATCGACTCACCTATGGTACGCAGGTTGCACCTTTGCCGGGCGACGATGTTCCATCCTGTCGGCTGACGTTAAACCCATACTGGAGGGAAGATGGGAATTCTCGCATGGATTGTTCTTGGTCTGATCGCGGGCGCGATCGCCAAGGCTATCATGCCGGGTAATGACCCCGGCGGCATCATCGTTACCATGATCATCGGCATCGTTGGTGCTTTCATCGGCGGCTTCCTCGGAAACATGATTACGGGCGCCGGCATCAATGGATTTACGTTGCAGAGCATCGTGCTGGCGGTACTGGGCGCGCTCATTCTGCTCTGGATTTATCGCATGGCCACGCGGGGCCGAGGCGCACCGCGCGTTCCGTAACACGCAGCTCGGTTCTCGCAGGTAAAGGGTTTGCCGCTCTGGCTTTACTGGATTCTTCTCGGGCTCGTCGCCGGGAGTCTGGCCAAGTTTCTGGTGCCAGGGCGGGACCCTTCGGGTTGCATCATCACGATCCTCCTCGGTATCGTCGGCGCCTTCATCGGCGGCTGGCTCGGAACGCGGTTCTTCGGCTGGGGCACCGTTGCCGCCGGACATTTTGACCTCCGCTCGATCGGCGTCGCCACTGTCGGCGCCATAGTCCTTCTCCTCCTCGGCAGGCTCGTCAGGCGGTTGTAGTCGAGCTGCGGAATCGCGACGGCAATTCGGCAAATCTTCGGGGCCGCGCTTAGATTTGGGATGTGAAAGACAGTATCGTCATCCGCGGCGCCCGACAGCATAACCTCAAAGGGTTCGACCTGGAGATCCCGAGGCGAACCGTCACGGTTGTGACCGGCCCGTCGGGATCTGGGAAGTCGTCGCTTGCGTTCGATACCATCTACGCCGAAGGTCAGCGCCGCTACGTCGAGTCGCTTTCCTCTTACGCGCGACAATTCCTGGAACGGATGGAAAAGCCCGACGTCGACTCCATCGAAGGCCTGTCGCCAGCCGTAGCAATCGAGCAGAAGAATCCGACCAAGACCTCCCGCTCGACCGTAGGCACGGCGACCGAGATCTACGACTACCTGCGTCTGTTGTGGGCGCGCGTGGGACACACATTCTGTCCGAATTGCGGGAGGGAGATAAAGCCCGATACCGTGCAGTCGGTGACTGATACCGTGCTCGCGTCGCCTGTCGGCGCCCGTTTCTACGTCACTTTTCCGCTCCGGCTCTCCAGCCAGGTCACGCACGATGTGGTGATAGAGAATCTCCGCGCGCAGGGTTTTCTGCGCGTCGCCATCGACGGAATGGTGATGCATCTCGACGAGCTCGCCGAATCGAAGCGCGACATCACGCGCGCGAAGGAGCTCCTCGTGGTCGTGGACCGGCTGGCTGTTTCCCCCGAGAGCAGCGGACGCCTGAGTGATGCAGTCGGAACCGCGTTCGCCGAGGGCGAGGGGGACTGCGTGATCCTGTTCACGGATCAGATCGTGTCGCCTCTCGACGGACTCACAGTCGACAAACTGTCCTTCACCGAGCGTTTCCAATGTGCTAACGACGGAACGCTTGCGCCGACTCCTACGCCGCAGCTGTTCTCGTTCAACAACCCGCGTGGTGCGTGCTCGCAGTGCAACGGATTCGGGGCAATTCTCGAGTACGACGAGTCGCTCGTCGTTCCCTCTCCCGCGCGCTCGCTGCGCGACGGCGCGATCGACCCGTGGACCAAGCCGAGGTACGACAATAAGCGCCGCGCTCTGGCGGAGTTCGCGAGTCGCGAGCGCATTCCAATGGACAAGCCGTGGGAGCAGCTCACCTCAGCGCAGCGACACCTGCTCCTTCATTCGAGGACCAGAGGTTACAAGGGAATCTTTCCCTTCCTGCACGATCTCGAGGACAAGCGGTACAAGCAGTACATCCGCGTTTTCCTCCGTCAGTATCAGACCGCGCAGGAATGTCCGCGCTGCCACGGCACGAAGCTCCAGCCCGAAGCGCTCAACGTGCGGGTCGGCGGTCTCAACATTGCCCAGGTGGCGGACTTTCCCGTCGACCAGCTCTCGATCTGGCTGAACGAGCTGCAGCTGTCCGAGTTCGAGCGCAGCGTGGCGGAGATGATCCTCAAAGAGGCGCGCGACCGCGTCACCTTTCTGAGAGATGTCGGGCTCGGCTATCTCTCGATGAATCGTGCGACGCGCACACTGTCGGGCGGAGAGGCGCAACGCATCGGCCTCGCCAACTCTCTTGGTTCACAGCTCGTCGACACGCTCTACGTTCTCGACGAGCCCTCCATCGGGCTTCATGCGCGCGACATGGACCGGCTCCTCAAGCTGCTTCAGCGGCTGCGCGATGCGGGCAACAGCGTGCTGGTCGTGGAGCACGATCTCGCGGCGATCGAGATGGCCGACTACATGGTCGAGCTGGGGCCGGGGAGTGGTGAGGCTGGCGGCCAGATCGTTTTCGCGGGTCCAATGTCCCGCGTCAGCGAGAGCCCGTTGACTGGTCAGTACGTGACGGGCGCGCGCTCTATCCCGTTGCCTGACGACCGCCGGCGACTTGGTCCGCGCTGGATCACGCTGACCGGCGCGCGACAGCACAATCTCCAGGACGTCGACATCCGCATTCCGCTCGGCGCTTTGACCGTGGTGACGGGTGTCTCGGGATCGGGAAAGAGCACTCTCGTCCACGATGTGCTGTACCGCGCTCTGGAGACGCATCTC
>DATHGO010000066.1:0-15762 GCA_035317585.1 Gemmatimonadaceae bacterium
TAGGAGAGCCAACCCGTCGTTTCGTCGGCGACGAGCTCCACTTCTGTTCCGAGCGGGAGCGTGAGATTCGGGACCTCGTGGCCAGCGGGGAAGTCCATGAGAATCGGTACCTCGAGATCGGAGACGAGGTCGAGCAGGAAATCCTCGAACTCGTCCTCTTCCGACCGGTCGAGCGAGAGCTGACCGAAGACGATGCCGCGGACATTGTGCAGCAGTCCCGCCGCGCGAATGTGGAGGAGCCGCTCATCGGCGACAGACATCGGATCGCGAGTCTCTTCGAGAAAAAGAATCGCGTCCCGGGTATCGATCTCGTATGGCGTGCCAATGGTCTGCTGTACGAGAGAAAGATTTCCGCCGGTAAGTCGACCGACGGCCCTGCCCGGCCGCACCGCCCGCGCGATTTCGCGCCCGAGCTCTGTTTCGGGGCGCGGTGTGGTGAGCGCGGTCAGAAGGGAGCGGGCTGAGGGATCGCCCCCTCCCGGGAAAAGATCGTCGAGCGTCGGGCCGTGGAAGACGCGCAGCTGCGCTCGGCGCATCAGCCACAGATGCAGCGCCGTGATGTCCGAGTATCCCACAAACGCTTTGGGATTTCGGCGGAAAACGTCAGGGTCGAGATAAGGGAGCAGTCTCACGGCTCCGTAACCACCGGTTCCCGCGATGACCGCTTTCACATCGGGGTTGAGCCAGATGCCCATCAGGTTTTCAGCGCGCCGCTCATCCTCACGTTGCTGGAAGCGGCGGAACCGGCCGATCTCGTCGCAGAGGATCACTTTGTAACCTGCTTCTTCCATTGCCTTCGCTCCGCGGAGGAGCCATCCCTGCTGCGCGGCGTACGACGGAGCTACCACGCCGATGGTATCGCCTTTGACGAGAGGCGCCGGTCGAATGAGACCCGGCGGACGCGTGATGGCGGGAGTGAATGGAATCGATGGCGTGCCTTCTACGGACGCCATTGTTTGTTCGGCGGGGTACGCTCCGAATGACTCGGTCATCGTCGTTTATCGAAGCGCATTAACGGTAGGTCACTGCTAGATTCAGGGTATGTCTGATACATCGGTGAAGGGGCCGGTTCCGGGCGGGACCACAGCTCCCCCCCAAGGGAATATGCAGGCCAGCACCCCAAACGGAACTGGGGCACCGACCTATTTTCGGAAAGGTTTCGGGTTGAAATCCGAGATCCAGTCCGAACTGGATTCTGACTATACGGGTCACCTGGTAGACCTGCTCAAGGACCGGGAATATTCCCTGACGGTCGGCGATGTAACCATCCGTTTAGCGAAGGAGTTTGGCTTCTGCTACGGAGTCGAGCGCGCGGTTGACTACGCGTATCAGGCAAGAAAGAAGTTCCCGGATCGTACTATCTATCTGGCGGGTGAGATCATCCATAACCCGCACGTGAACTCCAAACTCCAGGCGATGGGGATCACTTTCCTCATGCCCGAGAATGGGCACATCGATTTCAGTGTGGTGAAGGCGGAAGATGTGGTCATTCTTCCGGCTTTCGGAGTGACGATCAGGGACTTCGAGGTCCTTCGCCAGATCGGGTGCGTGATGGTCGACACGACCTGCGGCTCCGTGCTCAACGTCTGGAAACGCGTGGAGAGTTACGCGCGAGATGGACTCACTTCGCTCATTCACGGCAAGCATTACCATGAAGAGACGCGCGCGACGGCGTCGCAGGCGGAGAAGTACGAAGGCGGTCAGTACTTCATAGTCCGCAACATGGAAGAGGCGCAGCTGGTCTGCGATTTCATCGAAGGTCGCCTGAGCGCATCGGCTCTGATGGAGCGTTTTGCGCACGCGGCGTCTCCCAATTTCGATCCCGAGCGCGATCTCCGGCGTATCGGTGTTGCCAATCAGACTACGATGCTGGCCCGCGAGTCTCTCGCGATCGGCGAGCTGGTGGGACGCTCAATGGCGCGCGCCCGCGGAGACGAATACGCGAAGGAAAACTTTCGGACGTTCGACACGATCTGCAGCGCGACTCAGGAGCGTCAGGACGCTGTGGTTGAGCTGTTGCGCGAGCCCCTCGACGTGATGGTTGTTATCGGCGGATACAACTCCAGCAACACGATGTCACTGGCGGCTCTCTGTTCTGAGACTGTCCGCACCTTCCACGTCGAGGATGCCGACGACATCGATCCAGCCTCCGGCACGATCCGCCACCGCCCCCTCGGTGCCAAGGAAGAAACTGCGTCCGCCGCTTGGATACCGAGCACGGGTCCGGTCAGGATCGGAGTGACCGCTGGCGCCAGCACACCCAATAACAAGATTGGCGAGGCAGTTGGCCGGATATTCGCTAGTATGGGAATCGACCCGAAAACCATCCGGTAAATAGCGGTTCCAACTGTACCAGTTCGGCCTCGGATATCGTCTTACTATTGGAGGGTTTGGGTCCAGGTTGTAGCTTCTTGCAACGACTCGAAACTCCTGTTTTGGGGTATCGTAGGTATGGTTGCAAGGGACAGTGAACCCGTGGAGGTCGAATGGACGTGTATGGTTCGGATAACGCCCCTGACGAGGAGGCGCTTGGTACGAGCGGTACAGAGAAAACGCCTGGAGTGGGAAGCTGGTTCCAGCGCGGATCCAGCAACGAATCCGCGCTGAACGACCGGGGGATAGCAATTCCGGTCAAGGCCATGCTCGACCGCGTCCGCGAGGCCGATGCTCTCGCCTTCGAAGAGGAAGAGGACGAGTAAGCCTGCGTCGTCAGGGAAAAAGGCCACCAATCGGTGGCCTTTTTTTATTTCACCCGGGAATGGGCCACCAAACGGGTGGCCTCATTTCATTTGGTCGAGCGCGCGCCGAAGAGCGGTGGCGAGCTTGCCGGCGTCGGCATCAGCCCAGAAGTGCATGAAATACAGTCGCGGCTCTTCGCCAAGCATGTGAGAGTGAAGGGCGGTGACATCAATCTGATTGCTGCGAAGGATCGGAATTATCCTGCTCACTTCACTCGACAGCATCACGAAGTCGCCGGTGATCGCCGCCCAGCCACGACCCGTCGGCTGAAAGTTGATTGCGGTCGAGACACCCATCGATGGAGGGACGACCTCGCCATCCATTGTAATCGCCCCACTCCGCGGAACGCTGACCTGATAAACACCGCCATTCATTTTTCCGCCGTAGCCGAGCGTGCGATGGATGAGCGCAGTATCGAGGTCGAGGGGCGTGCGAGGGCCTGGTGGTTCAGGCGGCGGAGTTTTGGTGAGGTCCAGGGCCGCTCGAATCGCAGTCGCGATCCCGACCGCATCACCGTGCGCGGCAATGTGGACGTACACGACCCGAGGTGATTCGCGCAGAAGGTGGTTGTGCACGGCGGTTGGCTGAACGTTTTTCTGCTGCAGCGCGCTGATAACCGCCGGTTCCTCCGCCTCGGTGAGAACGAGATCGCCCATGACCATTGCCTCGTTCGTGCCGGTTTTCTTGAATGCCACCCATGATCCGAGCGCCAGCGTGGGCCTGATCCTCACACCGGCGACCGTCACCTTGAGGTCGCTACGCGGAAGACCGTACTTCATCACTCCGTCGGATTGGACCGCACCCGGGCGACCCATAGCGGTGGTTACCGCTGCCCAATCATCTGGTCGCGAATTGCCCTGCGCTCCTGCAGCGGCAGCGAAGAAAAGGACGACCGCCATAGCGCAAAAAAAACATCTCTGCATAAACCCTCGAAGTTGAAGAGATCCGCACTGCATCAATAATGGTTCCCGCGCGGAAATAGGGCAGCCTCTGTTCGAGTCTCGAGTTGCTGTTAGCTTTCCAACTTCGGCCCCTACAACACTCGATCGCTTGAATACTGTGCCTCGTCTGCGTCCCCTGGCATCACTCGTTTTCGCGGCCCTTCTATGGTTCTCATCGGCCACCGGAGGAACCAGACCGCGTTCTAGTGAAGGCGGCATGTTGCAGACGGCAGCCGCAACGCTGGCATTGCCGAGCGTGCCAGTGCGGTTGGACAAGTCAGCGAGCGCATATTCGGGCAATCCGGTCGCGCGTGATGCCAGCCAGTGGCTCGTTCCGCTCGCTGCACATCCCGCTGGTTTTCTTCGCTGCATCCTCCCGGGCAAAACGCCCCCCGCGGGAAATGGGCAAGCTTCGCGCGCTGTTATTGCGCTCACTTTTCCGTACGACGCCACGGCTCCTCCCGGTCTCCGCGCCTAACAACCGATAGACGAATCCCTCCGCCCGATTGGGCGGAGCGGCACACATCCATCCATCGACTGTCGCGCCTCACTGGCGCCGGAGATTTTTTTGTGCCCGAAACTAATGCAACGGATTCAGAGACTGAACGAGATTCACCGCGCATGGAGCCATGGTTCAAGGTCCTGCTTGCCGCGTTCGCGCCAATAGCGGCCGCTTTCGTCTTACCGCGCGCGGCTATGGTCCCCATGTTCGTTGTGACGGGAGTCCTAATGCTGACCGGGATCGTCATGCTGATCATGCACGAACGGAAGAAGCACTAACGGTCGTGCGGGGGTACGCGACCGCGTGCCCCCGTGCTACTCGTCGACCATGAGCTGATTCATGGACTCGCACGCCTTCCTCCAGAATCTCGCCGTAGTGCTATGCGTGGCCGCGGTCGCAACGGTCGTGTTCCAGCGACTGAGGCAGCCGGTCGTGTTTGGCTACCTGCTGGCCGGAATGATTATCGGTCCGCACATCTCGATTCCGCTGGTCGCGGATCCGCAAACCGTGCGTGCGCTGTCCGAGCTGGGTGTCATCCTGCTCATGTTCTCGCTCGGTCTCGAGTTCAGCATCCGAAAGCTGGTGCAGGTGAGTCAGAAGGCGGGCGCTGTGGCGCTCTTCGAATGCACCATCATGGTTTCCGTCGGATATCTCGTCGGTCAGATGCTCGGCTTCACGCGAATGGAGAGCATCTTCACCGGCGCGATCACGGGCATCTCAAGCACGACGATCATCGTGAAGGCGTTCCAGGAGCAGAAGGTGAGGGGTCGCGTCACGGAGCTGGTATTCGGGATCCTCATCATCGAAGACCTGATCGCGATCTTTCTGCTGACCATTCTCACCACCGTCTCGCGGTCGGGCGCGCTGTCTCCGATGGAGATTCTTCTCACCGCGATGAGATTGGCGATGTTCCTCACCGCACTCATCGGGTTCGGAATTCTGACCGTGCCACGGGCCATTCGCGCCGTGCAGAAGCTCGGACAGCCGGAAACCACCCTGGTCGCGAGCATCGGCATTTGCTTCGCGGCGGCGCTGCTCGCGCAGTCGTTCGGCTACTCGGTGGCGCTGGGCGCTTTCATCGCCGGATCGCTGGTGGCCGAATCCGGGCAACAGGTCGAGATCGAGCATCTGATCCGCCCGGTGCGCGACATGTTCGCCGCGATCTTCTTCGTGTCGGTTGGAATGATGATCGATCCGATGGCGCTGACGGAGCACTGGAGAGCCGTGCTCGCGCTGACGCTCGCCGTGATCATCGGAAAAGTCCTGGCCGTGACGACAGGCGCGTTCCTGGCCGGTCACGGGCGTCGCACAGCGATGAAAGCTGGAATGAGCCTCGCTCAGATCGGAGAGTTCTCCTTCATCATCGCCAGCGTCGGTGTTGCATCGGGCGTGATCCGTGGCTGGCTATATCCGGTGGCGATCGCTGTTTCCGCAATCACCACGTTGACGACTCCGCTCCTGATCAAACTCTCAAATCGGGCGGCAGCATCGATCGATCACTGGCTGCCGGAGCCGATCCAAACTGTCACTGCGCTGTACGGATCGTGGATCGAGCGCGTCCGCAACGCCCCGCGAGCGCCGACGGAACGGTCGGCGACGAATCGAATCATCCGAATCATTCTGCTCGATGCGGCGCTCATCACGGCGGTCGTGATCGGTGTCGACATCGAGATCGACAGGCTCAGCGTCATAGTCGGCAACATGACCGGTATGGCGCCCGAGCGAGTGCGGTTCATGGTGGTGTTGATCGCCGGGCTGATCACGGTGCCGCTCGGCTACGGTCTGATCACCAGCGCCAAGGCACTCGGTAACCATCTCGCTCGCCGCGCGTTCGCCGAGGCAAAAAAGGGGAAGGTGGACCCGGCGGATGCCCCGCGGCGCGCCCTCGTCATCCTCGTGCAGCTCGCGGTGGTGCTCGCGGTGGGCATACCCGTCGTCGCCATCACCCAACCATTTCTTCCGCCACACCAAGGGGCGTTCGTGTTGGCGCTTCTCACCCTGCTGCTCCTCGCCGCGCTCTGGAGAAACGCCGCCAATCTGCAGGGACACGCACGGGCCGGCGCGCAGATCATCGCGTCCGCGCTGGCGCATCAGATGGCGTCGACTGACGGGGCCTCCGACGAGACGACGCTGCTCGAGGACGTCAATGCCGTTCTGCCCGGACTCGGTGAACCGGTCGCAATACGGGTTGTCCCGCAGAGCATCGCGGTTGGGAAAAGCCTCACACAGCTCAATCTCCGTGGTGCTACCGGAGCGACAGTATTGGCGATCAGGCGAGGCACGACACAGATCCCGACTCCGCTCGGCCGCGAGGTGATACAGGCAAATGATGTAGTCGCGGTCGCCGGCGCACGCGATGCGCTCGCCGTTGCGAGGGCGATCTTCGCTCCGGACCTCGCGCGGATTCGAGACGATATGGAAGGCGCGGAGATCCAGTCCGAGCTCGAGGCGCTGAACGACGCTCTGCTCGTTGATCAGAAACGGACGCCGAGGAGCTTTCTCCCGTAGAACGGTTCGTGGTGCGTGCCGTCGTTCAGTCCATCGCGCGGGGTCGGCGCGGGGTATCCTCTTCGGCGGCTAACTCGCTTACACGCTGCGAGCCTCGGTCAGCCCACCTGGCGGTGGGCACCCAGCCCGAGCGTTGGGCGGGAGCGGGCGGCATTCATGCGGCGCTTTGCGCCGCTGCAGTTTACGAGTCCAGTGGGAAGGAGGGTGAGGGCGTCCTCGTAGGCAGCGCCTCGCGTAGCGAGAGACTCGCGCGCGCCGTTGTTGTTTGCGCGCGAGGCTCCATGCGTGTAAGCGAGCTAGCTGCCGTAGAGGATGCCCTCGCCCGACTGACCGGCAACGATCTCAAACAAACGCAAAACAAAAAGGCCGCCTCGATGAAGCGAGGCGGCCTTTTTATCGGGTGGGCCTATTCGCCCGCCGCGCGCCGGCGCTTGGTTCGCCGCGGCGTCGCGGATTTCTTCCTGCTGATCGGCACAACGCCGACTTCGGCTGCCGGCTCGAGCTCGGCCGGGACAGCGGGTACGGCGCGCGGCTGCTTGTAGACCTGGCGCTTGCCCTCGTAGTTCCGGAAGACCACTTCGTCGTCGTTCATCGACTCGAGGTACTCGGGTAGGAGCGGCACCTTTCCGCCGCCACCGGGCGAGTCGATCACGAACTGCGGCACGGCAAGACCCGACGTCCATCCGCGCAGTGCCTGGATGATCTCGAGTCCCTTCTGCACAGTCGTGCGGAAGTGCTCACCGCCCGCTACCTGGTCCGCCATATATAGGTAGTAGGGCCGGACGCGAGCCTTGAGCAGCTCGTGCATCAGCTTCATCATCACCTTGGGATCGTCATTGACGCCCTTGAGCAACACCGTCTGGCACCCGAGCGAGACTCCGGCTCTCGACAAACGATCCAGTGCCGCGACCGCCGCCGGCGTCAGCTCGCTCGGGTGATTGAAGTGCGTGTTCATGAAGATGGGATGGTACTTCTGAACCATCTCGCAGAATTCGGGGGTTATCCGCTCGGGCAGATGCGAAGTGATGCGGCTGCCGATCCGGATGATCTCGATGTGCGGGATCGCGCGAAGCTGCTGGAAGAGGTACTCCAGGCGGCGGTCGCTCAGCATCATCGGGTCGCCGCCGCTCATGATGACGTCCCGGATCTCCGTGTGCTCGCGAAGGTACTGGAACGCAGAATCGTATTGGTTGAGCGGGATCTTCTCCGGATCACCAACCTTGCGACGCCGCGTGCAGAACCGGCAATAGGTAGCGCATATCGGGCTCACGAGGAACAACGCGCGGTCAGGATAACGATGGGTGATGTTCGGCACCGGCGAGTCGCCATCCTCATCGAGTGAGTCGATGACACCGTCGACCACGTCGAGCTCCTCGACCGTTGGCACGTATTGCTGCCACATCGGATCGCCCACTTCCTTGATCTGCTCGAGCGCAGCGGGAGTGATGCGCATCTGGAAGTTGTCGAATGCCGGCTTCAGAGCCTCGACGTCGATGACGTCGTGACCGAACTTCTCAGCCAGCTTCTCCAAACTCGAGATGCTCTGATCCTTGATGATCTGTTGCCAATCGCTCATGCGTGCACCACTCCGGCCCCGTGAGGGGCGTTGTAGATGACCGGAACTTCCTTGCCACCCAGACCGGACAGTCTAAGTGTCTTCACCCACCGCTCCGTGTAGTTCTCTCCACGCTTGGCGAGCGCATGGTCGCAGATCCGTCGGATCAGGTCGGAGTAGCCGATAGTCGCGACACCAGCCATGCGCGCGAGTCCGGCGGTCGGCGAGATGTCGGGATTTGCATTCACCTCGAGCAGCCAGGGACGGCCCGACTGATCGATGCGAAAATCGCAGCGACCGTATCCCTCTCCACCGACCACGCTCCAGGCAGTGCGGGCGATGGCGGTGAGCTCATTGGCAAGATCGTCTGAAAGGTCCGCTGGACAATTCGGCTTCGCGCCGAGATCCTCATCGCTTCCCGTTTCCCACTTGGATCGATAGGAGACGATGTGCCACATCCCCCTCGGCATCTGGGCGAAATCGATTTCCGCGATCGGCATGACCTCATCGCCGATGATGCCGACGTTTACCTCGCGACCAGGGATGAAGCGCTGAACCAGCACCTCGTCCCAGCCCTCGAACATCGCCTCGATCCTGGCCGACAGGGCGCGCATGCTTCTGACCACGGAGCGCTGCTCGATCCCGACGGAAGCATCCTCGGCGACTGGCTTGCAGATCGCCGGGAAACCGACACTGGTGATTTCATCGCCGCGGCGGACGTGACTCCAGCGCGGTACTGGCAATCCGGCTCGGTCGAGCACTCCGTTGACGATGTTCTTTCTGAGGGTGAGCCCGGTCGTCCAGCTGGAGCTTCCGGTGAAAGGAATTCCAAGGAGCTCCAGCACCGAGATGACCATCGGCTCGTATATGGCCTCTCCGTCAATGCCCTCGACGAGATTGAAAATGAGATCGAACTTTCCTTTGCGGACGCGCTCGACCCAGCGGCCGTCGTTGGTCACGGGCACGCGCACGACCTCGGTCGCCCAATCAAGGAGGGCGCTCTCCACCGCTTCGATGGAATCGAGCAGCTGGACTTCGGGAGCTTTCCCGAGGGCAGAGAGGCCGTCGAACAACAAGGCAATCTTCATCGTGTTCCTTTGTCTGCTATCGGTTACGCCGAGGCGCTGGCGGCGAGCGCTGGGGCGCCCTGAGCTCCGCCGGCGCGTGGGCGGGAGCGATTCAGATCGACTCCCTGCCGCGCGGCGGCGTATTTCAGACAATTCTGAATGAGCTCTTCATAGCCGATTCCTGCCGCTCGCGCGGCCTTCGGCAAACACGAATTATCCGCCGGATCGGGAAGAATTCCCGGGAGCGGATTCACTTCCAGCACGTTTGGGCTTCCGTCGGCATCGAGACGGACATCGATTCTTGCCCAGTCTTTGCAACCAAGCACACGGAACGCGTCGAGGGTTACTCGCTCAATAGACGCCTGAAGCTCTCTCGTGATACGCGCCGGACATTGGAAAATGTCGAGCGGATTCTCGGGACGATCCCAGACGAACTTCGCATCGAAGCTGTAAATCGGAAGCGCGCCTTCGGGAAGCGATTCGAAATTCATCGCAACCAGGGGCAGTACCATCGCCTCATCGCCGTTGCCGAGGACCGCGCAGGTGAACTCCTTGCCCGGCAGAAATTCCTCGACGAGAACCGGCTGCCGATAGTTCTCCAGCAGGAACTCGGTCTGCCGGAAAAGCTGGTCGCGGTCCCGGCAAAGGTTGCTGTCGGTGATTCCCTTCGAGGAACCTTCGTGGACCGGTTTCACGAAAAGCGGCAGCGTCAGCTTCTCCGCCACCCGATAGAGGTCGGCGAGCTTCTCGACGAGAAGGAACTTCGGCGTCGGGATCCCGTGAAAGGCGAGCGTCTCCTTCGTTCTCGCTTTGTCGAGGCAGAGCGTGAGTGTGAAGGGGTCGCTTCCGGAGTACGGAATTCCGTAAAACTCGCAGATCGCCGGAACGTGGGCTTCGCGGTTCACCCCGTGAAATCCTTCGGCGATGTTGAAGACGATATCAGGCCTCGCCTGGCGGAGCCTCTCCGGAAAGTCTTCCTTCGCCTCGAGGCGAAGGACTTTTCCGAGGCGGGAGAGAGCGGATTCAACGGCGGCGATCGTGGCGGGGCTGTCCCACTCGGCGAACTTGTCGCGGGCGATTAGCTCCGCTATCGAGAGGTCGAGGTTTCTACTGGGAGGCTCTTCATCGGGGCGCGGAAGCTCCCCGTCTTCCTGACGGCCGCCCTCTGATGCTGGGCTGGTGAGCTCTGTTGGCTCAGGTTTTTGATTGTAGGCGAGTCCGATAAGAGTCATCGACACCTACGAAAACTCACACGATCGAATCATTGATCACGAGTATATAAACGCGGAGCATATGGCGCAATAATTATTCCGCGTTTTCGAAAAGAAAAAATTTTCGGAAAAAAGTTTTTTTGGAGGCTTCGGGATTTTTTTTAACCCGGCCGACTTTTTTCCAAGGCTTCTCAGATTTCTTTCCGCGGGGCGTCGCAGACTTTCCGGGGCATCGCATCAAGCCCGCGGCCAAAAGCCAGCACGCCGGCAGCCCCGGCCGGTAGTCTTCAATTAGCCTTTTTCTTTTTTCTCAGACTTTGTGGTAAATGATCCGCGCCGCCTCGCGCCGATCTTCCGCCTGATACAGCTCGAAGTCCGAAAAGAAGGCGGGAGTCTCTTTCTGAAGAAGCTTGAGCATGGCGATGGCGCAGCGGCGGATCTCCAGCTCGGCTCCCTCGCTCGAGCGGAGCTCCAGCATCGTTCTCCAGGCTCGCGCGTTGGCGGTCACCACGATTTTCGTCTCGGTGGAGTTGGGAAGAACCCCTCTCGCCGCCTCTCTCGACATTTTCCGGCGGTGGACCTTGTCCGCGACCCAGCCATAACGCTCCATCAGGTGCTCGACGAGCCGAACGTAGCTTTTTTGCGCCGCATCGATCTGGGCCCGCCATTCATTTTCGAGAGCCTCGTCCCCGACGATCGCCGGCGGGACGACGAAGTTGGCCTCCGACTCGTCGACGTACCGCTGACTGAGCTGACTATAAGCAAATCCGGCGCGATGCCGAACGAGCTCATGGGTCAGAGAGCGGCTCACGCCCTCGAGCAGGAGGGAATAGTTGGCATGCTCGAGAACGCTTCCATGTCCCTGCTTCTTGATGTTCTCGAGGTATTCGCGCGTCGCGCGGTTGGCCGGGTTCTTCTGACTCATGTAGCAGAGACGGCCGGCAAACTCCGCGAGTCTCTCGCCATCGGTGCTCTCTCCGAGCCAGCGGACCTTCAGGTGATCGGGCTCAAGAAAGACCGGGCGGGCGAGGAGGGTTACTACTGGCTCCGTATAGTACAAGAGAATTTTCGGGTAAAGGAAACTGCCACTGAAGACTACCGGCCGGGGGCTGTCGGCGGACCGGCCGTTGGCTGCGGGCTTACCTACTTCGCTATGAACCGCGGCGAGCGGCAGAAAACTAAGAGGATCCGCCGATCAGCGACAGCCGAAAGCGATCGTATGCCCGGTCTTTCACCATGTCGTCGAGGGCTGTTCTTGCTCGCTCGGGCAGTGGAGGGAGCAAGGGATCGTACTTGATGTCGGTGATCGCCTTCTGATTCGGGAGCGGCACCTTTACTCCCGCGTTGAAGATGTTCGCCGGGTCAAAAGCTTTCTTGACGAGGGCAAAGGCGCGGATTGCGTCCTTGTGCCAGACGCGATCGAGCAGCGGAGTCCTGATTCGTCCGTCACCGTGCTCACCGGTGAGCGTGCCGCCCAGGCGCGCAGTGAGTTTGACCACATCTTCGAGCAGGCCCGAGACCTTGTCGCGCCAGTCCGCCTGCCTGACGTCGATCAAGGGGTTCACATGCACGTGGGCATCGCCGGCGTGACCGAAGATCACTCCGCTCACCTCGCGCTCGGCCAGCGCCTTCCTTACTCCCTGGACATAGTCCGGAAGCTTGGGCAGCGGGACCGCGCCATCCTCGATGAATTGCATCGACGCCGAATTCTCGAGCGCGGAGAGGATCGGACTCGCCGCGTGCCGCAGCTCCCAGAGATCGTGTTCCGCCTCTGGTGTCAGCGCCACATCGACATCCCTGGCTCCGGAATCAGTGAAGGCCTTCGCGAGTTTCTGCGCTCCCGCTGCTGCCGCGTCCGCGGTGTCGGCTTCGACTTCCGCCAGCAGAATCGCCGCCGTTCCCTCCATCCTCTGGCGGAATTTCTCGTCGACGCTCCTTCCTTTGGCGGCGTACGCGAGAAAGGTTCGGTCGAGCAGCTCGCAAGCGCTGGCGCCTGCTTCAACCGCCTTGGTCGCCGCCGCCGTCGCCTCCTCGAGCGACGAGAAGGATCCGAGCACGCTACTCGTGGCCGCGGGAACCGGAGAAAGCGTGAGCTGAATCCCGACGATGATCGCCAGCGTTCCCTCGCTTCCGACGAGAAGATCCACCAGGTCGGCTTTCGTGGAGTAATCGTGAATCGCGTATCCCGACGATTCCTTGCGGACCCCCAGGTGCATGATCGGTCGCCGCTTGTCGCTCGCGACGATCTCGCCGTGGACATCGCGCATAAAGCGATTGATTGCTTCGATTCTCTTCGGCGACGGCTCGCCGCGCGTGATCATGGCGCGATCTCCGTCGGCAAAGACGCAGTCGATCGCGTTGACCCAGGCGCGGGTCGCGCCGTAGCGCAGGGTGTGGGCACCCGATGCGTTGGTCGCCACCATTCCGCCAAGCGTGCAGAATTGCCCGCTTGATGGATCCACAGGGAACCGTAAACCCTTTCTCCGCGCGGCCACATCGAGAGCCGACCAGATGACTCCCGGTTCCGCCCAGACGTTCCGGTCCCTCTCGTCGATTCGGCCAAGATGATTGATGCGCGAGAGATCGACAATGACTCCCGTTCCGATGGCGCCGCCCGACATGCTGCTTCCCGACCCGCGTGGGATGAGGCTTGTCCCCGTCTCCGCAGCCCACTTCACCAGGACGACGACATCCTCCGCGTCGACGGGAACCGCGACGGCAGCGGGAATCGCGCGCCCGATGCCCGCCGCCTCGGAATAGACGGCCCGCGCTAGCTCGTCCTCGCGAAAATAGCCGCGGAATCCCGGAAGACTCACAATCCGAGGCTGCTCGGTCGCGGAGGAGCCGACGAGTAATCGTAGAATCCTTTCCCGGTTTTTTTCCCGAGCATGCCCGCCAGCACCATTCGCTTGAGCAAAGGCGGTGGAGCGTATCTGCTTTCCCGATACTCCGTGAACATGATCTCGGCGATTTTATAGACCGTGTCGAGGCCAACGAAATCGAGGAGCGTGAATGGTCCCATCGGATGTCCGGCGCCCAGCTGCATCCCCTTGTCGATGTCCTCGACTGAGGCAACGTTCGATTCCAGCGCCTTTATCGCATCGATCATGTACGGAATCAGCAGCAGATTCACGACAAATCCGGAGCTGTCCTTCGCCCGTATCGGCTCCTTCCCCAGCGCCCGCACGAAATCCAGAGAGCGCTGTTCCGTCTCCTCGCTGGTCGTAATCGTGCGGACGACCTCCACCAGCTTCATCAGCGGCACGGGATTGAAGAAGTGGATGCCGAGCATTCGATCGGGCCGCCCGCTCGCCGCCGCCATCGCGATGATCGTCAGACTCGAAGTGTTCGAGGCAAAGATCGCATCGGGTCGCGCGATCTGATCGAGCTGGGACCAGAGGTTGTTCTTGACGTCGAGATCTTCGACTACAGCCTCAATGAAAAGATCAGAGTCCGCCAGCTCCTTGAGCTCGGTTACGAATCGAAGATTGCCGAGCGTCTTGTCGCGTTCAGCTTCGGTTACTTTGCCGCGCTCGATGCCCTTGGCGAGAGATTTCTCGATGGACTGTCGCGATTTAACACATAGAGCGTCGGAGACTTCGCGCACGGTGGTGGGAAATCCTGCCGCAGCCGAGACCTGGGCGATCCCGCTTCCCATCAGGCCTCCCCCAAGCACGCCTACCTTGCTGATTTTCTTCATCGAGCGGCCAACCTCTCGAACGATTACGCTCTAATCTATCCTTTCGGCAACCGCGCTCGCGAAGAAATCACTCCAAGCAGTCCGGGCCGTTCGAACTCACCGTGCTCGAGCCGATCGAGGATCTGCTCCAGAGCGAGCTGCACGCTGGAGAGTACGCCGCGGTGCGTCCGCGCCACCCTGTATGCCGCGAAGGTGCCGCCGGCAAATGGGAGCACCGCCGAACCGGCGGCGATGAAGAGGGGAATGTGGGCGACGATGAGCCCGAGGCCGACGATTCCGCCCGCGGCGGCTCCCATCGCCGCCAGCAACCCACCGATTCCAACACGACGCGCTCTGCTGGTGTGAATGTCGGCGTCGAGTCTGACGACGACGCGGCTGGAATCGACCGGCATCACCGTCGCGGACACCTGGCCTGCATCCATCAAATAGTAGCCGCGGCCACTGACGTTGACAGTGCGTCTCAGCTTGCCGAAAAGGCCCCGCTGGGGCTCCCAGGTGATTCGATCGGCGAAACGGCGCTGCACCTGAAGACACTCGTCGCGCAGCATCCAGGCGTCGATCGTCGCGAGAACGTCGCGCGGAGTTCCGGGAACGGTCCTCGTCGCAGTCGCGAATCCGGCGCCCGAGATCTGCGCGACCAGTCCGCGCTCTTCGGGGACATTGATGCGCGTTCTTTCCTCGGCGAGCGCCTGGTTGATGGTCGACGGATTCAGCCCGACCTCGTTTCCGATGTCGAGGAGCTGACTCTCGCTGATCAGATCGCTGGAATCCGGAAGCGCGCTCGCGCCTTGAAGCTCCGCCGCCCGCGCGAGCACGCGCTCGAGCGCCTGACGATCCAACAGAGTCTGCCGGCCGGGAACGGGCGCGGGCAATGGAGCCTTCTCATCGGCCATGCAGAATTATATCTGCTTAAATCCCCCCGAGTACGACGTCCAGCTGTCGGATCAGGGCGTCGCGAATGGTGTCGGGGATTGCGAAAGTCGCTGTGAACGCTGCCTGAACGTTCGCACCGGCTGGCCGGTTCACGGACTTCAGATAGTAGCGCATGTAGCCGTCGAGAATCTCCGGCGACGTGCGCTGTATGAGAAGCGCACCGCCGCGCACCGCCGCCGAGCTCTGGTAGCGTTCGCCCAGTCCGGCGCGACGCTGCTCGGGTGTGATGTTGTCGGAGACAGAAGTGCCGGCGATCCCCGAGACCGCCTCGTGAGCGATGACGTAGATAGCCTCCACCGCATCGCTCGGCCTTTCGGGGAACGTGACTGTGATGACGTTCGACTGCTTGCCGCTGGTCAGCGACCGGCCCTCGCCATCGAGCGGCAGCGAAAGCAGAATGCTTCCCTGCGCCTGCTGAGTGTTGTTGAGGAATCGCTGCATCCGCGGCCGATAGGTCCGCTGCCAGAGCGTATCGACGAGATCGAGCACATTGCTGCGCTCGCGCTCCTGCTGGAGCCAGTACGAGTGGTAGAAGCGGGTGCTCTCGTCGTTGAGTGACTGCACGAAGAGGCGGAGCCAGTCCCGATCGGCGCCGGTTGGGAAGTA
>DATHGO010000067.1:0-9731 GCA_035317585.1 Gemmatimonadaceae bacterium
AGCCTCAGCTTTCACGTTATGGGCTTCAATCGCTCGTATTGGGATTTCTTCAGCGGATTCGGGTTCTTCGTTTCGGTGTTTCTCGTTTTCGCCGCCATCCTCGCGTGGCAATTCGCCTCGTTGTCGCGCGAGGCTTTAGCGGCTCTTCCAGTTGCACGGTGGTCGTTTGCCGCCTGCTTCGTGCTGATCGCGGGTCTTACCTGGCGATACTTCTTTCTTCCACCGGGCGTGTTCTCCACACTGGTGGCGCTGGGACTTGTCGGCGCTGCGTGGCTAGGCGGCTGACGAAATCCTGCTCTCGCGCTTGCACTCTCGGTTGTTTCCAGCACACTTGACTTGTCGCTCCACCCCGGGAAGTTTCGAACGACTTGAAGTACCGTTGTATCTCATTCTTGATATGGAATCGGAAGCGTCCTGATGCCTACATTGGCCCATGGGAAGGTCGCCTACATCGAGATTCCCGCCCTCGACGTCCAGCGTTCAGCCGACTTTTACGCCCAGGTGTTCAAGTGGAAGATCGGGAAGCGAGGCGACGGCAGTACATCATTCGATGATCCGACGGGTGAAGTGAGCGGCACGTGGGTGATCGGCCGGTCAGCGACTTCCCAACCTGGACTCCTGATCTACATCATGGTCGATGACATCGCCGAGACCCTCGAGGCGGTCATTCGTTATGGAGGCGAGGCCCTGCAGCCGTTGGACGCGGATACGCCGGAGTTAATCGGGAGGTTTCGCGATCCGGGAGGGAATGTGATTGGCCTCTACCAGGAGCCATCTCGCTAATCCTTCCCGAGCGCAGCAGCCGCCAGGGGAAGAAATAGGCCGCATACACCACGGCATAGACCGCGAAATTTTCCAGCTTCGCGAAGTGGGCGAAGAAAAAGAAGAAAATCAACACGTGCATTCTCAGGACATTCCTGTACGGCTCCGAAAACAGGTCGCCCAGTTTGTTGCTGCTGGCCAATGACGTGAGCGACATGTCCCGGCCCAGCGAGAGCGGCTTCCGCAGAAACGCGGCACGGTGCGCGAGAAACGCAGACGGCAGGAAGGGCCAGTAGCGTCGCGCAACCTCCACATAAGTGGACATCCCCGCGTTCAGTGCGTGCCGCCCTCCGTCACCCGGATCGAGCGGAAAGAACGTGATCAGGAACTGTGATTGGACGTAGTGGAACCCACCGAAATGGACCGTGAAAAACGCGAGGAAGAATAACGCGCCGATCAGCAGGATCGACCAGAAAGCCATGAGCATTCTGGGATTCGAATCCACCAGGGCGCGCTCCTTCCACGATGCGCGGGCGAGCTCCACCACCGGCTGGCTGATCATCCACACGATCGTCGAATAGCCGACCACGAAGCTCGACAACCACAAGCTCCACACGAGATCGCCCGCGTTCCAGCGCGTCCACCACGCGACCGCGAGGCCGACCGCGAATGCCAACGCGTCGGGCCACGACGAAAGCCAGTTATCCAGCGTGCTGTCTGTTGCCATGTCGAGTGGGGAAGGAATTCGGTCGAAGCGTTCCTGCTGACGCGCGGTCTCCACTCTCGACGCCCCTCCAGCAACCACGCAACAGTCATCGCGGGGCAGGCTCGGTTCCTGGCGATTACGGGCCGTCCAGCGTCTCACTCTCGTTACGGCCGAGCTTGGCTTGGTGGAGTCTTTGGCGATAGACTAGATCGTCAGCAATCCAGCGTGGAGGACGGCAATGGCACTGTCTCCTGGAGCGCGCGTCGGCAACATCGGGACGGGAGAGCGGCGCAAGCGGCTTGTCTTCGGAATCGTGGCGTTCGGCGTTGGCGTGGTGATCACAGTGCTGCTCGTCGTCGCTCGCGCGCCTCTCGTTTGGAGACTGCCTCTCTTTCTCGTGTACTATGTCGGCGCGCTCGGCGTCTTTCAGGCGCGCGACAAGACGTGAGTGCGGCTCGCATCGCGCGGTCAGCGCGACATGGACAGCGGCCCGCAAGAGATATCCGACGCCGCCGAGCTGCAGCAGGTTCAGCGTCAGGCGCGCGCGGTTTACGCCAAGTCGATCATTACGGCGGGGATCCTCACTGCTCTGGCTGTCATTCCGTAGCGTTCAAAGGCCCGTCTGGAGGGCCGAAGCTGGTTGAGCGTCCGCTTCAATTCGCTGACTGGAGCGGCTGATTCAGGCACACGTGAACGGGTGGCTCTCCAAACGCAGGAGGCGAGTGAGCGTTCGTCTCGTCGTGATGCTGCTGCTCTTTCCCGCCACTCGTATGGTGGCGCAAAGTCCCGCGCGACTCAATGCGATAGCGCGGGCGCAAGCCGATAGCGGATTCTCCGGCGTCGTGCTGGTGGCGAGAGACACCACGGTCATAATGGAGAAGGCGTACTCGCCGCAAATAGGAGATCCTCTCAAGGTTGCGAGCCGGTTCAACATCGGCTCGATGACGAAGGGATTCACCGCGGCGGCGATCCTGAGACTGCGGTCGCAGCATCGGCTTTCCTTCAGCGACCCCGTCTCCCGTTTCTTTCCGCACGCTCCCGAGTCGAAGCGGGGGATTACGGTTTTCCATCTCCTTACGCACACCTCCGGGCTGCGGGGGCACTCTGCGGGCACGGGAATCATGCGGCGCGACGGTGCCGTCAACGCGATACTCTCGCTGCCCCTCGAGTACCCACCGGGCACTCATTACCGGTACTCGGACGATGACTACCAGCTATTGGCCGCGATCATCGAGGTAGCGTCAGGCGTCACCTGGGAGGAGTACATCAAGCGAGAGCTTCTCGAGCCCGCGCGCATGCGATCTACCACTTTTCAGGGCGGCGACTGGGGACACAAGGGTGCGAACGGGATCCGCAGCACGGCGAGAGATATTTTCCGCTGGGTAACCTCGATCCACGACGAGCGGCTTTTTGGCCGCGCCGAAAGCAGAGAGCTCGAGTCGCCTCTAATGCACGTGAGGAGCGAGCCGCCGTTCGAGATTCACTACGGCTACGGCACCAGAGTGTACGTCCGGAACGGGCGAGCTACGGAATTGATGCACTCGGGGATTGGCGACGCGAATCATAACGGGGTCGCGCGCGTTCTTTCAGACGGCATCGTCGTGGTAGTCCTGTCCAATGCGGGACAGCATCGTGGAGCGACCTGGTCGTCATATGTCGCCCAGCGTCTGGTCCCGCGCAGATAATCCGTTTCGCCATGCTCGCCTGGCGGCCGATTGACATCGACACCAATGCTGTGCGACGTTAATGCAGCGCGCCATGGGGCGCCTCCTGTCCGCGGCAAGGGAGACTACTCCCACCCAAATAGTCGCCAGACAATCCGGAACTTTCTCTCCGGCCTGTGATTCAGCGGACTTCAGGCAGCAACGGGAGGAAGTCCATGCACAGGAAGCTCACGCCCGATAGCACCCTCGAGAAGCTCGTTGCGCGATTTCTGCAGAACGCCTGCCCCGACCATCACGTGCGGGGCGGTCCCGCGCACGTGATGGCGCTCCATACCGCCGAACGCCTTCTGGAGGAGCATCCGGAGATTGCGCAGGACAGCTTTTATACGGCGATCGTGTGCGGCAACGTCGCGGAAGTCGAGCGCACCCTCCGGGAACGGCCCCAGGCCGCGACGGAAAAGAGCGTCGGTGCCGGCGACGATCGCGCTCGAGTCGGTGGGTTCGAGGACCTCTTCAAGGATGCCGGGCCGATGCACTGGGAGCCGCTTCTTTACCTGTGCTTCACGCGGCTCTCATTCCCGGCGGCGAACGACAACGCGATCGCGATCGCGAAGCTGCTGCTGGATCACGGCGCGAATCCGAACGCCTACTTCAAGGCCGGCGACAGCCGCTACACGCCACTGGTGGGAGCGATCGGAGAAGGCGAAGAAAATCGGCCTCCGCACTCACACCGCGATGCGCTCGTGCAATTGTTGATTGAGCGGGGCGCCAATCCGTACGATGGGCAGGTTATCTACAACACACACTTCAATGGCGACGTTGAGTGGTACCTGGAAATGGCCTACGCGCACGCCGTGAAAACCGGTCGCGAATCGGACTGGACGGATCCAAACTGGCCAATGTTCGACATGGGCGGTTACGGCTGCGGCGCCCGATTTCTTCTCGGCGGGGCAATCGATAGAAACGATCTCGGCCTCGCGCAATGGATGCTCGAGCACGGCGCAAATCCCAATGCACCTCCGCCACCAAAACGAAACGCCTATACGGCCGACGCCTCGGGAAGGCTATCGAGCCGCACGCTCTACGAGGAGGCGTTACGCAAAGGATCGGTCGAGATGGCCGAGTTGCTCGCCCGCTATGGAGCGGCGCGCAGCGTCATGGCGCTCGAGGGTGAGGAAGCATTCGCGGCCGCTTGCCTGGGGCTCGATCGAGAGAAGGCGGAGTCGCTACTCGCGGGTCACCCGGAGTATTTGTCTTCACCGAGACCGATAATGTTGGCGGCGGCACGCGATCAGTCAGATGTAGTCGCGCTGCTGCTCGACCTCGGAATGTCTCCGGACATCGAGGACCCCGAAGAAGGCAAGCAGCATCCGCTGCACGTGGCAGGTTACAATGATGCGCTTCGCGTCGCGGAGGTTCTCACCGCCCGGGGCGCGCAGATCGATCCAAGAGAGACCCGCTATGGCATTACGCCGCTCTGGGGCGCGGTGTGGGGACAGAAGCAGCGCCTGATCGAATTCCTGAGCCCTCTCAGCCGCGATGTCTGGGCTCTCGCTTTCATCGGCAACGTCGCGCGCTTGCGCGAAGTGTTGACCGCCGACCCGACACTCGCCAAGTCCAGCGGAGAGCATGAGACGCCTCTCATGTGGCTACCCGGTGACGAGGCGCGCGCGAAAGAAATCGCCGAGATGCTGCTCGCCGGTGGTGCCGATCCCACTGTGCGCAACACGGAGGGACAAACAGCGGCCGATCTCGCGAGTATACGAGGTCTCGATGATGTTGCCGAGTTGCTGCGCTCGAAAGAGCGAGGCTCGAACACGAGGTGAGTCACACGCGAAAACGCGAGCCGGATTTGCCCGCCCCCGTCGGCGCGGCTGGCGTTTCAGAACGTGTGGGAAAGAATCGTCTTGAGCACGACCTTGTCGGACGCTTTGGTCAATCCGAAACCGATGCCTGCTTCCAGATCGAATAGCTTGCCACCGTAATCGGTCACCGCGAAAAGATTGTGCTCCTGATTCTCGCGACTATCGAGGCGGCGCAGCTGGCCGAAGTCGGCGTAGTGTTCCACCGCCAGCGCGAGTGTCGCGGATCGGTTGTAGGCCAGGCGTATAGACGGGGCGAAATCGAGACGCGAAAACCCGTCGAACGAGGTGTCAAGGATCGGATTGACGATCAGATCCCAGGGACCTGCTCGAGTCCCGACGATCGGCCGTATCTCGCCGCTGTATCGCGACTGATCCCAGTGCTTCGAATTGAAGCTCAGCTCGAAGTTCATGCCGTAGAAGAACCGTCGGGCCTCGGCGTGCGGCACTGCAAATAACGCCCTCAACTTGACCCCATCGAGCTCGAGCGTGTGGTCGCCGGTGAGTGTGAGGACCGGAAGGTATGTGCCCGCCTCGAACCAGTCGGTTACACCGTACGCCCACTCGAAGGCGCTGTTGAGCGAGTGTTGCGGCACCACTCCGCCGGGAAACCCGACAACTGTGCGGCCGTCGGGAGTGTAGTTGGCGTGAACGGTGAGATTGAATTTGCCCGGCGTTTGAACCTCGCCGGTGTAGACCTGGATTTCGTCCGTCTGAGCACGCAAGGGCTCGAACGCCAGCAGCCAAACCAATGTCGTGGGCCACCAGCCCCATCGCCCGCTAATCATCGCCAAATAATACTGCTGGTGCCAAATGGCGACCATGCGCCCGCGGTCGATCTCGCGCGCCGTCCTAGTCGGAAGCATCGACGGCCGGATAAATTGGCTGGAGCGCTATGCCAGCAACTCCATTTCACCTGGGTCCCGGTGTGCTCATCAAGGCCGCCGCGCCACGACAGTTCTCGATGGCGGCATATTCGCTCGCGCAGGTGGTGATCGACGTCGAGTCGGGCTACTACATGTTGCAGGGCGAATACCCGGTGCATCGCCAGGCGCACACCTTCCTTCTGGGCGGAATGATAGGGCTCCTGTGCGGGCTGATCGTCTCCAGGGTCGGCGGCTGGTGGGCGCGACCACGCGACGTCGTCCCGGAGGCACTTGCCGCCGAGTTCCGATTGCCGATCGCGGCGGTGAGTGGAGTCTTTGGCGGCGTTTTCCACTCGCTGCTCGACGGCATCATGTACCAGGATATCCATCCCTTCCGGCCGTTGACCGATGCAAATCCCCTGTACGAGCTCGTGAGTATCCGGGTGCTTTATCTCTTCTGCATCATCACCGGTCTCGTGGGGGGGGCGCTGCTGCTGGCGCGGGAGCGGCAAAAGAGGCGGTACTGACTGAGGCTTGCGGTGAATCGTGCTTCCCTGCTAAGTAATCAGCACAATCCACCGCGAGGGCATACGCGCCTCAACGCGACCTGCACGAGCCATCCCCTGCATCATCGCGCGCGCGATCGCCGTCCCCGGACCGATGCCGCTCGACGCATCGCGGCCGCACGCGAGTGAAAGAGAGCACCCGGGAGCCCACCAGCCTGATACACGATTTCGCCGCCCAGCAACACGAGAACGTTTTCACGAGGGCGTATTCCTACGCGGCGAGCCAGCTGCCGATCAGTTTCGACAAGGACGTCGAGCTCGCCGACAGAGTGCTGATGCTGGATGACATCGGGTTCATCTTCGAGCTGTGCGAGCGCGAGCAGAAGGTGACGTCGAAGGCAGGGGACCTCGAGAAGTGGATCTCCAATCACGTCGTGAAAAAGGGCGCGAAACGGATCCAGAACACCCGTGACTTGCTCGGCAGCTACGTAGGCCTGTCGCTGGTGAATCATTTCGGGCATCGCGCCACCGTCTCTCCGAAAAAGCCAGAGTCGTTCGTTACCATGATTATCTACCGCGTGCCCCCGAAATCGCGTGCGTTCCGCGCCACACGGTTCAAGAAAAGCCGCAACGGCGGCTTCGTCCACGTTCTGAGGGACACCGACTACTTCGAGATCTGCCACCATTTCGTCACGCCCGCGGAGCTGCTCGACTACTTCAGCTTTCGACGCGACATTCTTCTCAACTGGGATCCGCCATCGACCGCGGTGAGCGAATCGGCGCTGATCGGGCAGTACCTGCTGGAAGATTTTTCGTCGCCGCCTGATGCGAGGTTCGAGAGGGCGGCGCTTTCCCGCGGCGGGCCAACGGCGTGCGAATTCTCCTTCGTGCTCGAGACGCTCGCGAGCAAGGTCGCGGCGCAGGAGGAAGAATCCGCCGACACCGATGGCTACGAGATTCTTCTCGAGCTGGCGCTCCTGGAACGGTACGAGCTGCGCGCGCTCAAGCTGCAACTACGGCTGGCGCTGGAAGCGGTGCGCGCCAATCGGTTCGAGCAGCCGTTTCGAATCGCGTCGGAGCGGAGGAGCTGCGTGTTTCTTACCCTGCCTGTGACGAGGGAATTTCACGACCGCGCTAACAGCGCCTTGCGAAGTCTTTCTCGCGCGGCCAAGTACGAGCTCGACCTGGAAAAGCAGGTAGGGATCGGCATGTGGAAGAACAGCGAGTTCGTCGACATTGAATGGGTTTTTCTCGAGGGGAGCAATCCTCCAGACCCGGATCTCGAAGCACGGCTCGCGTACAACTATCCGTTCCGAAGAACGAGCGAGCAGAGGCTGCCGCCGATTTTCACCTGACCGTTGCCGCAGGAGGCCCGATGCTGGGATCAATGGACATCATCGCGTTCGTCCCCACGAGAAGCCGAGAGAAAGCGCGCGAGTTCTTTGAGAAAACGCTCGGGCTCCGCTTTGTCAGCGACGATCGCTTTGCTCTCGTTTTCGATGCCAACGGGGTGATGGTCCGCGTCGTCGACGTCTCGGGCGTCGCGGACTACAAGCCCGCGCCGTTCACAATCCTCGGCTGGAGCGTAAGCGACATCGGAAAAACTGTGAAAGGTCTTCAAAAGAAGGGAGTAAAGTTCGAGCGCTTTCCGGGAATGGAGCAGGACCAGCTCGGAGTCTGGAGCTCCCCAAGTGGGGCCAAGGTGGCGTGGTTCGAGGATCCGGATGGGAACGTGCTCTCCGTGACCGAGGCCTAGCCTCCAGGGCCGCTTGGCGCCCGAATAAACGGACGTAAAATGGGAACAATCATTGCCATTCGACGGTCTTATACATGTCCCCCACCGAGACTACGATGAGACGCTCTTTGCCCAATTTCGCCGCCATACTGGCTGTGCTTACTGTCGCGTTCGTTTTGTTCGCCGCGAAGCTCACGAACGGCGCTTCCCGCTCGACTGAAGGGCCGGTCAGTGCGCCCTCATTCGATGCGCAGGTGGCTGGTGGCGCCACCGAGGACACCGCTGTGTTCGCCGGCGGGTGCTTCTGGGGAGTCGAGGCGGTGTATGACCACGTGAAGGGAGTGAAGCACGCCATCTCCGGCTACGCTGGTGGTGACGTGGCGAGCCCTTCGTACGAGCAGGTGAGCACCGGCGATACGGGGCACGCGGAATCGGTGGAGGTCATCTATGACCCGTCGCAGGTGTCGTACGGCAAGCTGCTCCAGATCTTCTTCTCGGTCGTGCACGACCCGACGCAGCTCAATCGGCAGGGACCCGACCACGGCACGCAGTACCGCTCGGCCATTTTCTACAACAACGCCCAGCAGCAGCAGGTTGCGGAGAGCTACATCAAGCAGCTGACCGCGGCGAAGACATTCTCACGTCCGATCGTGACGCAGGTGGCGAAGCTGCACGGGTTCTATACAGCCGAAGCGTACCACCAGAATTACCTGGCGAAGAATCCGAACCAGATGTACATCGTGATCAATGATCAGCCGAAGGTCGCCGCGCTCAAAAAGCAGTTCGCGGACATTTACCGCAATTAGCTGCAACTGAACGGGTGCCTGAACTACAACTGAACGGGTGCCAGACGTCAGTAGCGTAGGTGCCAGTGACTAGTTCACGACGCCCGGACTTACCTCAGTGGCGTTCGTCGCACATGCAGTTGTCTGTGTCATGACCCGCGCGGGTGAAGTCAGGGCATAGTGAACTAACGACTGGCATCTCTGCTACTGACCTCTGGCACCCGTTCAGTTGCATCTACTCGAAACTCGCTCCCCACGATGGCCGTAGGGCAACAAGACCCCCTCGTCCGGAGCACCGCATGAAGTTCAGTCACGTCCTTACCTTGGTCACCTTTGCGCTCGCGGCGATGGTCGCCGCTCCGGCCGGGGCGCAGGACTCCACCTCGATGCACGTCTCCGTCCACGTTCCGGATTCGGTCGCGCACGTGATCGACAGGGAGCAGGCGGCGCACGCACGCTTCGCGATCGTCAGTAGAGACGGACAGGCGGCGCTTCTTCTCATGGACACGACGATCGTCGCGCAGATGACCGACCGCGGACTCGCGCGGATCAACGCGCGCGAGACGACGGACACGATCAAGAGCGCGGTCAATCGGGTTTTTGCGCGTATGGCTCTCGGCGCACTCGTCCCTCTCTTCGACCACGGGATCGCCTATCACCTGCGCGACATGGCAGACGCCAGGTACGCGGACGGACGGCTTCAGATCCTCCGCGCAAATGGAGAGGAGGTTTTCCACGACGTCGAGATCGGCAAGGGACCGCTCATGGAGAGCTTCTGGCCGGATGACGCAAAGGCGTTCGCCGCGAGAGCACGCGCAGCCAGGGCGCACCTCGATCGCTAGAAC
>DATHGO010000068.1:0-2065 GCA_035317585.1 Gemmatimonadaceae bacterium
CCGCGCCCACCCGCTCGGCGATACAGCCGTCACCATCACATTCGGAGCTGTTCGCAGCGCCGAGCTCCTCTTTCGGGTTCACTCCGCCGCGCGCGCGCTCAAAGCCGCGAATATTCCGCACGTCGAAGATATCGTTCCGGCATATCTCGCACTCACGGTGTTCTACGATCCGCTCGGGACCTCGTACGAGGAGGTTTCAAGGAAGCTTCTCGACGCGTGCGATCGCGTGGCACACTCGACGCCCAAGCCAGCGCCGTCGCGCGAGCACCGGATTCCGGTGAAGTACGATGGTATCGACCTCGAGGCGGTCGCCGCTTCCGCGGGACTTTCTGTGGAAGACGTGGTCGCTAGCCATTCGAGCAGGATCTACACGGTAGACCTGCTCGGGTTCGTCCCCGGCTTTGCCTACCTGAGCGAGCTCGATGCGGCATTGCAGCTTCCTCGCCGCGCACAGCCACGGCCCCGCATAGCGGCCGGCAGCGTCGGCATCGCCGCCGCGCAGACTGCGGTCTATCCGCTCGATACACCGGGCGGCTGGCACATCATCGGTCGCACACAGACGGTAATGTTCGACCCGACTCGCGACGCGCCGGCGCTACTCGCTCCAGGCGACACAGTCCGCTTCGAACGCATTCCATGATCACGATCACACGGGCGCCACCGTATATCACTGTGCAGAACGGAGGGCGCCAGCACTCGCGGTCCCTCGGAGTGCCACGCGGTGGCGCGATGGATCTATTCGCGCTTCGCGCCGTAAATGCCGTCGTTGGAAACTCTCTCGATGCCGCGGCACTCGAGTGGGCGCTCGGAGGCGGTGCCGTCCGCTTCGATCGCGATTGTTTTTTTGCGGTCGGCGGCGCCACCGCGCGCGCGACGGTCTCGGGAAAGGACGTTGCTCCATGCACGACCACCTTCGCTCGGGCCGGCGACGAGCTCCTGGTCGAACAAATCATCAGTGGCCGCTTTCTCTACCTGGCCTGCGATGGGGGGATCGACGTACCCGCTCTCCTCGGCAGCCGATCCACGTATCTGCCGGGACACTTTGGAGGATACGAAGGACGGATGCTCCGAAGCGGAGATTCGGTGCAGCTGGGTGCCCGGCCGAGCACACATCCGGCTGAGGGATTTCACGCCGCCGCCGATTTAATGCCGCGCTACGATAGCGGGATCGTTCACGTGACTCCGGGAACGCAGGAAGATCTGTTCGACGAGTCGGCGATGCGCAGTCTGACCGAGAGCGAATACAGAATCTCAGCCGCTTCGGACCGAACCGGCTACAAGCTCGACGGCCCCGTCCTCGCAAACTCCCTCGGCACCCTCGCTTCAGAGGCGGGGTGCCCGGGCGCAATCCAGGTACCGGGCGACGGACTGCCGATCGCGTTAATGGCCGACGCGCCCACCATTGGCGGCTATCCCAAGATCGCCGTCGTCAGCGAGGCAGATCTCCCGATCCTCGCCCAGCGCCGGCCGGGCGAGAGCATCAGGTTCCAGCTCATCACCATTGACCAGAGCCATCGCGCGCTCAAACGTCGCCTGGCGGACGTGCACGCGATCAGTCGGCATGCGAGCCGATCGTAACCTGGCTCGAGCGACACGCGACTTGCAGTCCGTGATCGACTCGCGTTTGGGCGAGATGGAAAAGGCTCGTTCCACCGGCGCGGCTCATGCATGTAAATAATCGGCCGCCGCTTGGAGCGGCTCAACAACTGTTGGGGGAGTGCGCCATGGAGCGAAGCGATAACGAAGGCATCAGCCCGAATGCGGAAATCGACCGGACCACGCGCGACGACGGAGGGGTCTCGGGTCGTGTGAAAAGCATTGCGACTTCCGTCAAACAGAAGGCCTCGACCATACCTGCGCTGCTCGCCGATGGACTCGAGGCGGGAGCGGAGAAGCTTCGCCAGCAACGGCTCTCAACGAACGCCGAGAGTGCCGCCACGCCGGGATCGTCCGTGACGGTTGCCAATGATTCAAGCATTACCGCCGTCACCGATACTCTCGCCAGCGGAATGCAGTCGAGCGCCGAGTGGCTCCGTGATGCCGATCTCGACAAGCTCAAGTCAGG
>DATHGO010000069.1:0-3674 GCA_035317585.1 Gemmatimonadaceae bacterium
CTCCCCGAGCTGAAGCCGATCCTGGAGACCACCTATGGCGTCATCACCTACCAGGAGCAGGTGATGCGCATTGCGCAGACGCTGGCGGGAATTTCGCTCGCCGAAGCAGACGTGCTCCGCAAAGCCGTGGGGAAAAAAGACGCCGAGCTTATTCGCGCCGAGTTGGGGAAGTTCATCGAGAAGGCGGTGGGGCTAGGACACAATCGCGCAGTCATCGAGGAGATCGCGAGCCAGATCGAGACCTTCGGCCGCTACGGCTTCAACAAGTCCCACGCCGTGGCGTACTCGATCATCTCGTACCATACCGCCTGGCTCAAAGCCCATTTCCCCGCCGATTTCATGGCGGCGCTGCTGTCGTCGCAGATCGGCGACACGGACAACGTCGTCAAGTACATCAACGAGGCGCGGCAGCTTCACGTGCCCGGCGCAAAGGAGCCTGGCCTCGAGATCCTGCCGCCGGACGTCAACGAATCGGGCTACAAGTTCACGGTGATCGGCGATACCAAGATTCGCTTCGGCCTTGGCGGCATTCGCAATGTCGGGCGCACCGCCATCGAATCGATCATCAATGCACGGAAAAAAGACGGGCCTTTCCGGTCGGTGTTCGACCTTTGCGAGAGAATCGATCTCCGCGTCTGCAACAAGCGCGTGCTCGATGCCCTCGTTCACGCCGGAGCTATGGATTCGCTTGGCGGGCACCGCGCGCAGCTCGCGGCTGCGCTCGATCTCGCCATCCGTGAGGCTTCGCTCAAGCAGGAAGACATGGTGACAGGACAGGTGTCGCTCTTCGGGACGCCGGCCGGCGAGACGGAGAAGACCGAGAGCTCGCACGTCCTTCCCAGCATCCCGTCGTGGACCGAGTCCGAGCGTCTGGCGAAGGAAAAGGAGATCCTCGGCTTCTACATCTCCGGACACCCCCTCGAGCGCTTCCGCACCGAGGCGGAGATCTTCTCCACGCACACTGTGAGTGACCTGGGCAGGTGGCGCCCGGAGCCGATGACGCTCGCCGTCGTCGTCACGAACATCAAGCGACAGATGAGCAAGAAATCCGGCTCCGAGTTTGCCCGGCTGACGATCGAGGATTTCTCCGGATCCGCCGAGGTGCTCATCTTCCCGGAGAAATGGGCGACACTCAACGACCAGATCCGGACGGACGTGCCGATGCTCCTCAAGGGCGCCTACTCGAGACGTGACGAGGGAGGCGACAACCCCGCCTACATCGTGGAGTCGGCAACGAAGCTGGCGGAGATGCGTACTAATGGACAGGTGACCGTTGCGATCGACCTGTCGAAGGGCACATACTCGGGTGACGTAATGTCGGATGTGCGCGCGATCGCCGAGACCTACCCTGGCTCGGCGCCGCTGGAATTTCGATGGAGCGATGGCACTGGCTCCAAAGCGCGTCTACGCTCGAGATCGCTGACACTGGCCGCTGATGGCGCAACGTTGAGCGCTCTGCGTAATATTTTGGGCGAGTCTTCCGTTAAACTTCAACGGGGGAGTTGACTGGTGGCATCAGCGACACAACTTGAGTTCGAAAAGCCGATCGCCGAGCTGGAACGGCAGATCGACGAAATCAAGAAAACGGCGGGCGACGGCCAGCTCAGCGTCGCGGAAGCGATCGAGCCCCTCGAGCGGAAGCTCGAAGATCTGCGCGAAGAAGTCTACAAGAACCTCACGCCGTTTCAGCGCGTGCAGGTCGCCCGCAATCCGAGGCGGCCATTCACCGCCGATTACATCAAGCTCGCTTTCACCGATTTTATCGAGCTCCATGGTGATCGAGCCTTCCGCGACGACGCCGCTATCATTGGCGGCTGGGCCCGTCTCGACGACGACACGGTGATGGTGATCGGTCACCAACGTGGCCGCGACACCAAGGAGCAGCTGAAGCGCAACTTCGGCATGCCCCATCCGGAGGGCTATCGCAAGGCGCTGCGACTCATGAAGCTCGCCGAGAAGTTCCACGTTCCGGTGCTCACGTTCATCGATACGCAGGGAGCGTGGGCGGGGCTCGGCGCGGAGGAGCGCGGCCAGTCCGAGGCAATCGCGCGCAACCTGTACGAGATGAGTCAGCTCCAGGTTCCGATCATCGCGACCGTGATCGGTGAGGGTGGATCGGGCGGTGCGTTGGCGCTGGGTGTCGCCGACCGCGTGCTCATGATGGAGAATGCGGTGTACTCCGTGATCTCCGTCGAGGGCTGCGCGGCGATTCTGTGGAAAGACGCCAAGAGTCCCGAGATGCGCGAGAAGGCCGCGACGGCGCTACGCATTACCGCGCCCGAGCTGCTCGAGCTCAAGGTGATCGACGAAGTGGTTCCGGAGCCCAAGGGCGGAGCGCATGCCGATCATGAGACCGCGGCGAAATCGCTCCAGACAGTTGTGAACCGCCACCTGGAAGAACTGCGCAAGATGCGCCCGGAAAAGCTGGTGCGCCGCCGCCGGCAGAAGTTCCTCCGTCTCGGCGCGTGGACCGAGTAGCGCATGGCGCACCTCGTCGAAGTCGCCTTCAAGGGCAACCGTAAGGAGTTCTTTCTCTGGGATTATCCCGATCCGCCGGCGCTCCACGCGGCAGTGATCGTCGATGTCGATCGCGGAGAGGACCTTGGCTACATACATGCCCTCGGTGATCTCGCACAGAAAAGGAACGGCGGCTGCTCGCATGGCTGCGGCAATTCCATGCCCGAAAGGAAGGCGCTGCGCCTGGCGACGGAGAAGGACCGCGGACTCTCGAAGGATCTCGACCGGCTGAACGAGGAAGCCCGGCGCAAGGCAATGGAGCGCGTGAAAGCCAACGGGCTGGGGATGAAGCTGTCCGACGCCGAGTGGCAGTGGGATCGCAAGAAGCTGACGCTCTATTTCACCGCCGACAAGCGCGTCGACTTCCGGAATCTCGTGCGCGACCTCGCATCTCTCTTTCGCACTCGCATCGAGCTGAAACAGATCGGCGTGCGCGACGAAGCCAAGAGATTAGATGGCATAGGTCGTTGCGGGCGCCAGTATTGCTCGGCGTCGTGGCTTCCGGAGCTGAGACCCGTGAACCTGGGTGTTGCCAAGGATCAACGCCTGTCGCTGAATCCGTCGCAGATCTCGGGAGCCTGCGGCCGACTGATGTGCTGTCTCCGTTACGAGCACGAATTCTACGTCCAGAGCCGCAAGCGCTTTCCCAAGGAAGGCAAGATTGTGGCGACGACGGTGGGCGAGGAAAAAGTCGTGAGCGTGGATATCTTCCGCGAGCGGATCACTCTGCGCGGCGTCGAAGGAGAGACGCGGCTTCTCACACTAGCCGAGTTTAAGCGGGAGACTGAAGAGCTCGTGGGCGCCGCTGCTCCGGTGGCGAACGGCGACGAGGAAGAGAGTGCGGCCGAGAGCATCCGTCCCGACGAGATCTCGCCCGAGCTGCTGTACACCGCCGAGCACCCAGTCTTCATACCGCCTGCGAAAGGGGTCTCGGAGCCAAGCCCGAATGGGCACGCCCGAGAGAGCAACCCTCGGGACGGCGAAGGATCGGCCAAGCGTCGGCGTGGAAGACGTGGCGGCCGGCGCGGCCGCGGTGGAGACGAGCCTAGTTCACCAGGCGGCCATTAATTGGCCAAGTACTTCCTCACGACGGCGATCGACTACGCCACCGCCGATCCACACCAGGGTCACGCCTTCGAGAAAATCGGCGCCGATGT
>DATHGO010000070.1:0-7319 GCA_035317585.1 Gemmatimonadaceae bacterium
GCTTGCGGCATCCGTTCGCCGCCCACCAGAGGCGCGAAGAGATTGAACACCCCTCGCGCCGCGTTCATGCGTGGCGAGTATGCCACGACATTGAGCTGCTTGAACATTCGCTGGTCCCACACCGCAAGGAATCCCAGCAGCTCGCCGCCGGACGAGCGCGCAAGCCGGTAGCTCGAGATGCCGAGTCCGGGTGCGGCGAGGATCCAGTCTGCCAGCGCACTGGCCGAAAGAACTGGCGCGAGCTGCCGTAACGGCGCGACTCTGCTCCAGAGCACGGCCATTTCATCGAGATCGGTCCAGCGGGCAGTTGCGACGTGGATGGAACCGGGATTGTTCACGCGGCGCCACCACAGAATCGGAATCGAGTGCGTGCGAATTGTTGCGATCCGCCTGAGCACCGGAACGCCGCGCGGGCCGGGGAGCCTCCGCTCCATTGCTCGGTTACCGGCGAGAACCGTGATCATCACCGGCGCGGTCGGCGGCAGCTGTTCGCAGACGCGCTCGGCGTAATGCGACAGCTCGTCGGCGATGCGCGTGTCGCGATGCGCGGGATGCACCTTGAGATCGCCGACATACCCGGTGCGCCGCTCCCGGCCATTGACGAACGCAAGGCGCTCGCTGATGGCAACACAACCCACGATCATTCCGCCTCGCTCGGCAACTCCCACTCTCCACCTCTGGCCTTCTAGCCGATTCAACGCGAAGAAATCGGGGCCGCGATCGATGCGCATGCTGATGTCTCCTATCATAGAGCACGCGGCGGCGAGCGCGATCAGCTGCTGATTGTCGGCCGAAGTTGCGTCGCGAATCGCGAAGTCCTTCGCGCCGTGTTCGAGCTCGACACCGGGGTCGGACGCAGACTCGAGCGCGACATTTGGGTCGCACCGCGACAGCGCCGTCGAGTCTCGATCCGGACGAGTGGCCGGGCGCGCCGTCATTTGTCGATCCTGCAGATGGCGATGCGCGACTGGAGACAGCTTCTGTCGCAGAGGATCGCGATGCGTCCCGCTTCGAAGTCCTCGATGACCACGTCCCGGAAGCGAGCGGGAACCTCGGTATGGCCGACGAAATTCCGGAAGCAGAACCTCGCGCCCGGCTTCGCCACTCTCACGACCTGCTCGAACAGCTGGTCGATTCCGTCAGCGTCCAGCCATTCGCAGATATTGGAGATCGCGAGCGCGTCGACACTCGAATCATCGCAGTTGCGCAGATATTCCGCGTAGCCTCCGTCGACCAGGTCGAGACAATCGAACCTGGCGCGAAGAATCTCGCGCTGTGTGCGGTGCAGATAGGGTGGCACGCCGTCGGGCACACGGTTCGGATATGTGCCGAGCAGCATTTGATGCAGGAAATAGTTGCTGCGGACCGGAATATCGCAGAGCGCGTGCTCCAGCAGCGCCCGGAAATGCGCCGCGAAGCTCGGGTTTTCCACTTCGCGGAAAAACTCCGGCTCCAACGCGCGGCTGAACGTCCAGCGGTTGATCAGAAGCGGAAAGAGGAGCCTCCAGCGGCGCGTATTCCACTCGCGGTCGAAGAACTCGCGCTGTTCCTCGAGTGACTCGAGGGCAAGAAGCCGTTCGACCTTTCGCGGCCCGTGGATGAAAAGCTTGACGACCTTTACGACCGCGCCGATGAACTGCTCGGTCACTCCACACGCGAGCGCCCCTCGTCCCAGCAGCGCCTCGTGCGTATCCCAGAATTCTGCCGCACCTTCGGTCAGCAGCGGTCGAATGGTCCTATAGGTTCTTAGGCGCCGCTTGCCCGCACCACGGGCGACGCCGAAGAAGCTGAGGATCTCCGGCATCGTGAGCCGCCTCAGCGCCGCGATCTTGAGCTCGACCAGATGATTCTGGGTCGAGTTGAGATCCACCGCCGTCACATGACCCGCGCCGGCGGCAAGCAGAGAGAGCGCCGTGCACCCGCCCGAGCTCACGACAACGACTCTCGCGTCCGCGAGTGGGGCAAGGGCCTCGAGCTCGAGACGCGGATCCTCGCGCACCTGGGCGAAAAAGAGGCGATCGGCACGCGCTCCGGGTACGATCGTCCGCACTACTTTGTCGCTGCGCGTTGGAGCGGGGGCCTCTCGCTCGAGCAGAGCCTGGGCGGTCATGCGGCCAACCTCCACCCATATTCCGCGGAGATAGCGGCGTAAACGCGCTCATCAACAGCCGCGTACCGGCGCATTACCTCCCGCACTTCCTCGGGACGCCGCGTCGATTGCTTGTCCAGCCATCTCTTCACCCAGATCAGATGGCCACGCTCCTCGTCTATCATGCGACTCAGCGTTGCCGCGACGACCGGATGCACGCCGGGTCGCCGCATGTGTTCCGTGAAGTGGCGGTACACCCGCCGCTCGAAGATCTGGGTCAACGCCAGAATCTCGAGCATCGAGATTGGCATGCCCACTTCGTCGGCGTAGCGCGTCTGATAGGTGTCGCGAACCGGTGCCGGCCGTCCCCCGATGGCGACGATCGTCTCGGTCCACAGCTGCGCGTGCATCACCTCTTCGGCGCTATGCCGCGTCAAATTGAGAATCAGCTCTGGGTCCCGCGTCCGCCTTACCATCTGGCCCAGGATCAGCCCGCCATGCAGCTCGGACGCGCGGTAGAAGTTGAGCACCGCGATTTCGGTTGAATCCGTCATGAGGCTCTCCGGTTCAGGTTCTTGTTTTTGATGTGATCGACCAGGCGAATGCCGCACAGCCGCTCGATGCGTTTCGCAAAGGTCTGGATTGCGATTGGATCGCCGGGCTGCGCGACAGGAACGGTCCCTATCGCCTGCTCGCCGAAGTGGTGAAAGTCGAGCGCCGCATCGAGTACCTGCGGGATCAACAGGGGATCGGCGGCAATGCGCTTGGCGATGAGATCGGATGCGCTCTGCGCGTGGCGCACTTCGTCCGCCGCGATCCGCGACAGCAAGTCGGCCAGAACATTATCCTCGGCCTGTTCGCCCAGCCGGCGGAAGAAGTAGTGCGCGAGGTGCTCTGAAAGCATGAAGTCGACGAGTCGTGGAATCAGCTCCCCAGGCAATACATCGATCTCCAGCTGCGCGGAGCGGATCGCCACCAGCTCTTCGTCCGTGATCGCCGGTTCGTAACCGATCGCGTCGAGGTAGCGGCGAATGGAATGGAAGTGCTTGAATCCCTCGTATAGCTCGAGGGAGATGGTGACGCCGGCGTCGATATCGTCCAGCGTCGCGCGCAGCAGTCGTGAGAGGTTGACCGGATGGTACGACTCGATGAGCGCGGCATCGCGGAGCGAGGCCAGCAGGTCTGGGCGCGCGTGCGCTCGATCGCGGTCTATCTCCGCCCATTTGATGTCGCGCTCCACCGACCAGGCTCCCCGGTCGGCGGCGACGGCGCATCGCACGTAAAGACTCGTTTTCATCTGTCGCTCAGTCGTTGTCATTTGTCGGACCCTCGTGCTTGTGCGAGTTCGGCGTTTAGTGAGAGCGTCACCGGCCATCCCGACGGCTCGACACCATGCGTGACCAGAACCGCCATCAGCCAGCGCTCGAGACCGAAGGCGACACACCCGCTCCACGCGGGCGACCCGTCGGGGAGAGAGATCTTGAACGCGTCGCCGAAGAAGAGCTCGTGATCGTTGAACGAGGCGATCGCGAGCGGCCGTCCATCCGGAAACCGGAACACCAGCTCGTGCTTGAGTCCCTTGATGCGTTGGAGCGCCGCGCGCCCTCGCGCATTCGGCGCGAAGAAAGGATCGCTGGCAGCGACCATCTCGCAGTTGATGCCGAGCACGCGTTCCAATGTGCTCACCCGCTCAACCGATCGATCCAGGAACTCTTTTACGTCGCTCTGGGCGCCGAGGCAGACGATCTCTCTCATCGTGAATGCCCAGCCCCGCTCCAGCTGCGCGAGCCGTCCACCCTCGTACCGCCAGCAAGTGCCCTGGGCGGTCATCACGACGGGTGCGGCAATCACCGAATCGGCGTGCGCCGCGTAGGTGTTGTAGCAGACGGCGGGAGGAAGGACGACGTCCGCCGGCTCCAGCGACGAGCGCGCAGCCGCACCCGGCGAAGCGCTGGCGGCGATGTGTTGCAACGCTGCTTCGTCCCCGCTCAGGTGCGATGCCGCCGTGAGCCACTGCGGAAACGACGCAAAATACTGCGCTCGCTCCAGCGTCTCGAAGCTCACTCCGGCTGGCGTAACCCATTCATTCGATGTCTCAGCCCGGGCCAAATCGGCGAGTGCCGCTTCGATCTCGCGCAGCAGCGACACCACCGGCCCTTTCAGTCCGGACACGCCCGGCGCGACCTCCCAGAGCGATCCCCGTTCACGGAGCTGGCGGATGACTTCCTCAGGCGACAACATGATCGTCGAGTGGGAGAAAGACCGCCGCGATGCGCGCGACCGTCTGGAAATTGTCCATCCGGATGTGCGAGTCGGGGATCGGTTGGCCGGTTGCCTGCTCAGTGAAAGCGATCAGCTCGAGAACCCTGAGCGAATCGAGCAGCCTCGTCGAGAACAACGGCGTCTCGGCGTTGACACTCACTCCTCGGGGCGCGACTTCCTCGTTGAGCCAGGCGAGCATTCGAAGAACGAATTGAGCGCGCGGGCTCATGCTGCTGCCTCCTCGGTCTGTCCCCAGTTGTTGGCAAGCAGAGACCTGAGCATTGGCATCCAGTAGGTGCCTGGTGCTGGAGGTGGCGCGTCGAGCAGCCCTTCAGCGACAGAGGTATCGAAAACCTTCGGCAGTGCGAGATGCGGAATGAAGTGAGCGAGCGACGACAGCACCGCCCGTAGCCGGACGTCACCGGTCTCCATCACGGCACGCTCGAAGAGCGCATACGTGACGGCGTCTGTGATTATCGCCCGCTCGACCCCGCGCTTTCGCCACTCGGGATTTTCCGCCCACACTTCGTAAGCAGTGTCGACAAGCTCGCCGAGTGTGAGCGCCCTGCGCCCGGAGCAGAGGTGAATGGTCTGATGCAGCGCGCGCTGGTCGAACGTCAACCTGGCGATGGCATCGGCGACGTAGCTGGAAGTGATGACGTCGAAGTGGTAGGCGCGATCCCCCGGCATCATTGCCGCCAACCCCCGATGGTAGACGCGGAGAGCCCGATGCACGGCGTTGATCTGCGGAATGTCTCCGGCGGGACCACGGCACACGATCGTGCTCGGCCTCACGATGGTCCACGGAAGACCACTCGCCCGGACGTTTCGCTCGGCTTCGTACTTCGACTGCTCGTACGAATTCACCCAGCCTGCATCGCCGCCATTGTCGCGCTCGAGAATGTTGCCGGTCGCGCGTCCCGCCACGAACGCAGTGCTGACCAGCACGAAGCGATCGAGACACAGGCATTCGGACGCGATTTCGGCGACGTGATACGTCCCCAGCGTGTTGACGAAGCGTGCCTGGTCGAGAGATCTGGAAAAGCTGGTGTCAGCAGCCGCGTGTACGACTGCCGATGTCTCTCGCTCCACGCGCTGCCTCACCACCGCGTCCAGGCCAAGGCCGGGTAACGTTGCGTCGCCTCGTAACGGAACCACTCTGCGCGCCAGCGCGCCCAGCCTTCGCGACGCGAGCAGCCACCGGATCTCATCGCGAACGAGGACAAAAGCTTCGAGCGCGGGATCGTCCACCAGCATGTGACGAAGGACCTCCTCGCCCACGAGCCCGCTGGCTCCGGTGATGAAGACTTTTCGCCTGGACGTCATGTCAGGCCTCCACCGCGATTCCCGTCCAGTGCGCGCCGAAGCCATACGAAAACAGAACGACTCGCTGGCCGGGCTTGATGCAGCCACCTTCCAGTGCATCGCGGTAGTTGATGAAGTTGTCGCCCGCCAGCGTGTGTCCATGGCGCGCGATGTTCTGGGAGAAAAGGCGGGCGCGGGGCAGACGAACGAGGCCGGAGAGAATCTCCCAGCTGCGCATGCTCACGTTATGCGGGATGACCCAGTCAACGTCCGAAGGTTCCCATCCGGCATCAGCGATGGTGCGGTGCAACACGTGGCGCGCTGTGGGGAAATAGGACGCGACGATCTCGTCGCGAAGCGAATCGACGTCCCAGTAGTAGCCTTTGGTGACGGTGGTAGCGGAAACGAGCCGGTTGCGGAGACCATTGCGCTCGACGAGCACCGCGCAGGCGGCGTCGGACGTACAATTGAAGATCGCCTCGCGCCCCGCGTTGGCCGGGAAGAATTCGGATGACACGCATAACGCGCGTTCTATTCCTTCCGTCAGGCAGAGTGAGCGCGCGATGCGCACCGCGGCGAGAAGTGTCGTGCACGCGAGCTGATCGAGCGCGAAGGTGGAGGCGTTCGGGAGATCGAGATCGTACTGAAGGCGCGTCGACGGATACTTGAAGCGGGACATCGTGCACAGTTCGGCGGCGGCCCTTTCCGCGCGTTCGGTGGGCGCGAAGGCCATTGATCCTGGCGTGCCTCCGTAGATCAGGAGCCCCACCGATGCAGGGTCGATCTTCGCTTCGTCGAGAAGCTGCTTCGCGGCAGTCACGGCGAGCTCGTACGGGCTCTCGGTGAGCGCAACGTGCACCTTGCCGAACCCGAACGACTCCATTGTCTCCGCGGAACTATTGAGCAGCCGCTCGTCCGCGAGCTCACCTACCGTGCGCACCCCCTCGGGGAACGCGTAGCTGATAGCCGCGATGGCTGGGGTGCTTTGTCCGTTCTGTTTGGCGAAGGGCATTGGGATCCGTTCGTGGGTGACACGCGAACGATGCCTGGCCGCTTATGACCGTCCTATGCGCGAGAGTACGTAGGACAAGACGGATGGTGACGTAGTAGTCCTAAACAAGCGGAGACTGGCGCGATGCAAAAGAGCCCGGGGGAAATCCCCCGGGCTCCTGTTACTGCGGGTGGGCCGTAACGCCAGCGTTAAGGCGCTACAACGATGATCTGGTTCTGAACTTCGGTTCCAGTAGTGATGGTCAATCCACCAGCCAGTAGTGCGGGCTTGAACCCGCTGGCTGTCGGCGGAGTTGCGCGCAACACGTAGGTTCCAGGAAGTAGAAACGCGATTCGGAAGTTCCCGTTCGTGTCGGTGCTTGTGCTGCGAACGACGTGCGTCGGATCAGAGTCGGTTACCAGCGAGCCTGCCGTCAGAACCTCGACGGTGGCATCCGGAACTGCTGCACCGGTCGCGCTATTGGCGTGAACCGATCCTGTCACGCTGCCGGTGATGTCCTCCGCAACCGCGCGGATGACCGGCTTGAAAATGAAGCCGTTTCTGGCGTTGTTGCCACGCATCACGAAGCTGCTGCCGATGTCGAAGTCGAGCGTCATCACCGAGCCGTTTTCCGTCAGCTCGATCGGCTTGTCCAGATTGATCTTGATGCCG
>DATHGO010000071.1:0-2679 GCA_035317585.1 Gemmatimonadaceae bacterium
CGTGACCTTGATGTACGGATAGGATTTGTCGTCGCGCAGCGCGATGTTGAAGCGCGGCCGGTATTCCTTGATCAGATTGGCTTCGAGAATCAGCGCGTGCGCTTCGGTCGGGACGACTATCGTCTCGAGGTCGGCAACGAGGCTGACAAGGTGGCTTGTCTTGACGCTCTCCAGCTGGTCGTTGGCGAAGTAACTGCGGACGCGCGAGCGAAGCCTCTTCGCCTTTCCGACGTAGAGGGTGGTCCCATCCCTTCCCTTCCACATGTACACGCCCGGTCCGTCGGGGAGATGCGGAAGCTTTACTGCGATGGCGTCAGGAATGGGGAGCATGTGTAATTATACCATGCGCCGGAAACCGGGTTCACCCCGTGCGCAACACCAGCCTGAACAGTCGCTTACCACGATCGATGACGTTTCTCGCTTCCGGAATTCCGAGCGCGGCGGTGGCTGCGAGATAGGTCAGTCCGTAAGCAACGAGCAGAACGAGCGCGGTCAGCTTCGAGTGAACTGCCGCCTCGTGCACCGAGAACAACGGCGCGCCGCGATCGACCCAGAGCTTGTACGCCCACGGGACCATCGCGCCGAGTATCGCCGCGCCCCACAGTCGTGCCATCCGCGCCGGAACCAGTCTCGTCCGGCCGATCCGCCGGTCCAGCTCGCGCCGCAAGAGATAGAACTCGACCCATCCCGCGAGTCCGGCGGATGCGGTGAGCCCGGCCGCGCCCAGTTTGCGATCAAGTCCGAGCATCTGGGGAAGGACCAGCGCGAAGAGATATCCGAGTACGGTCGTGAGAATCACGCGCACCACTGCGTACCGTAGCGGCGTCCTGGTGTCCCGCATCGCATAGAAGGTCGATGAATAGAGACGACCCATCGTCGACGCGAGAAGCCCGATGGTTGAGCCCATCAGGATTTGCCACACCCAGATGGTGTTGTCACGCTGGAAGCGCCCGCTCTGGAACAGCAAGTGAACGATGAGATCTCCAAGCGCGAACAGCGCGACTGAGCTCGGAACGATGAAATAGGCGATGCGATCCAGGCCGTCGCTCAAGCGACCGCGGAGGTAGGCTCCGATCTCCGCGGCGGTTCCCACCGCACGCGACATCGCAGGCAGCTCGGCAGCCGAGATCGCCATGCCGAACAGACTGATCGGGAGCACATAAATCGCCTGCGCATACGTGAATGAGGACACTGCGCCATTTCCGAGGTAGCTCGCGAGCCACGCATCAACGTAAGCACTGATTTGAACCACGCCGCGGCCGACGAAGGCGGGCAAGAAATTCCTGAACACCCTGCGGACGCTTTCAGTCGCGCCCGTGAGCCGTGGTCTCACACCATGTGCAAGCGCGAACACCTGCGGAAGTTGAATCCCGAATTGAAGCGCGCTGCCGACCACCGATCCGTAGGCGAGATAAGTCGCCAGCTCGACTTGCGTGTGTCCCTGGTGGAAGAAGATCAGCGTCGCCACCATCGCGGCGTTCCAGATCACCGGTGCGGTGTACGACATGAAAAAACGGCGGTGGCTATTGAGAACCCCGAGGCACCAGGCGGAGAAGACGAACAGTCCGGCACCGGGAAAGAGAATCCTTGTGAGCTTTACGGTCAGGTCGCGCTTCTCCGGCGGAAACCCGTTCGCGATCACAGCGACCAGCCAAGGTGCCCCAAGGACGCCGAGCAACACGAGAATCGACGCGACCAGCGCGAGTATTCCGGCCACCGCGCCCGCCAGCTTCGTCGCTTCCTTCTCATCGCCTCGCCCGAGGAGCCCCGCATATTCCGGGATGAACGAGGCCGAAAGAACACCCTCTCCCAGAAGATTCTGGAGGAGGTTCGGAATGCGGAACGCGGCGTTGAATGCGTCCGCGGCGAAACCGGCGCCGAGATAGCGCGCCAATATCGTCTGGCGAATGAGCCCGGCGAGACGGCTGAGGAGTATGCCGGAGCCCACCAGAAATGCGGCACCCTTGGAGCGGTCGAATGCTCGGGCCGTCGTGCGCGGTGTCGCTCGCCGTTCGATCGGCGGCGCGGCCTCGGTTACCTCATCAGCCTGCGGCGCGGGGAAATCGGGGAGCGTTCGATCCTTCTCTTCGGGCACCGCGCGGGATTCGTTCAGTGTTGAATCGTCTTCCGGTGGTCCTTTCGCACTCACGAGCGACCTCGGGCGGTAGCGGCCTCCACGAGGGTGTTCGTAGACCGAGCATCACCAAGCAGGCGCTCCGTGTGGGCTCGCGCGCCCGCCAGCATGTCGTCTCGCAACGCGGGGCCGTAGCGGGCGAGCAACGGGATGAAGTTGAGAGCCCGCTCCTGTGGCTTGCCGAGCGGATAAAGTGAGCCGCGTGCTGTCCCGATCTCCTGCATGACATCAGCATGCACTTTTTTCGAGGCGGCTATGAGTCGGCGCTCGAATCGGTCGAGTCGACGCATCAGGTTCGCTCCGAGTCCGCCGGTCACCGCCGGACCGACTGGTGCGTTCTCCTCGACAACGGCTTTGGTCAGTGCATCCAGCCGCCGCTCGAGCAGGGCTCGCGTTTCGTTCAACTCCTCGATTACGCGAGTCGGCAGGTGCGATCGGGCGACGCGAGATTCCGCCTCGTGCGGATCTCGGAGATCGTCCGGCACCAGATGAAGCTTTTCCATGATTCTTTCGACGTGCGGCTCGATGATGGTGCACGACCACCT
>DATHGO010000072.1:0-5202 GCA_035317585.1 Gemmatimonadaceae bacterium
GTACGCCATGAACGCCGGGTGGTTCCAATGCGTGATGGCGGGAACGATGAGCCGCTGGAAGTCGCCGAGGATTTCCTCCATCGATTCCCCCCGTTCGGGCGGGGATGCAGGGAGCGTGCGCCGCACGTCACCGGGACGGACCGCTGGCAACACGGGCCATTTTTCCGGCGCCTCGAGATAGTCCGCTATCCAGTCGATCACGGCGTATCCGTGCTTACGGAATTCGGCCGGCGACATGTCGGAAACGGGTTGCACCGGTCTCGATTGCGGCGGCATCTGTTGTTCCTGGGACGTCGGCTTCATCGCCACAAATATAGAGTTTCCACCCGAGCCGGACGGGGTCGGGCGCCGCCCGTATATTTGCGCTAATGGCCCGCAATCCGATCGTCCTGATCCACGGGTATTCCGATGATGGCGCCGCTTTCAAGGTGTGGGAGCGCATCCTCGAGCAGCGCGGCTACGATGTGGCGATGATCCATCCGTGCAGCTACCGATCGCTCACCAACGAAGTCACGATCAAGGACATAGCCGAAGGATTCGACCGCGCGCTCCACATCAGAGCCGGGCTCGACGCGGACGAGCCGTTCGATGCGATCGTGCATTCGACGGGGATGCTGGTGATACGAGCCTGGCTCACCGCCTACGCGGGCCGACGCGATCGCCTCAAGCATCTGATCGGGCTCGCTCCCGCGACGTTCGGATCTCCGCTGGCCCACAAGGGCCGCAGCTGGCTCGGCGCCCTGTTCAAGGGGAATCGCCACCTCGGCCCCGATTTTCTTGAGGCGGGCGACAGGATTCTCGACGAACTCGAGCTCGCCAGCCGCTTCACTTGGGATCTCGCCCACCTCGACCTCCTTGGCGAAGAGACCTTTTACGGGCCGACTCGACGCACCCCCTACGTTTTCATCTTTTGCGGCAACCAGAGCTACGGCGGATTACGGCACTTCTTCGACGAGCCGGGATCCGACGGCACGGTGAGATGGGCCTCGTGTCCTCTCAACACGAGAAAGGTCATCCTGGACCTCGCGATCGACCCGGCGCGCGAGGGCTCCGAGAAGCGCATCTCGGTGGCGGATTGGAAAAACATGGACATCCCGCTCATTCCGATCGATGGCAAGAATCACGGGTCGATTCTCTCCGAGCCGGGAGACGACTTGGCCGACCTGGTCGATAGTGCGCTACAGGTGTCGAGTGGTCCGACCTTCACACAGTGGATCGACGACGCGACGAAGCGAACTCAGCGGGCCCGCGCGAAAATGGACGAGTGGCAGCAGTTCGTGGTGAGTGTTCGCGACGAGCGCGGTGATCCGGTGTCTGACTACAACATCCAGCTGTTCAAACGCGGCAGCGGTCCCGGAGCCGACAACAGCATCCAGCAGTTCGATCTCGACGTCCACACATATAAAGGGGATCCGAGCCTCCGCTGCTTCCACGTCCGTCTCTCCGATCTCGACTACAAGAAGCTTCCCAACCTCTGGATGAGGGTGATCGCGTCGTCCGGATCGCAGCTCGTTGGCTATCAGGGGTTCGGCAGCGAAAAAATGGCCGATTCGCCCTCACTTGCCCGCGAGGCAAAGTGGGATGCCACTTTGAACATCTCCTCCCTCGCCGACGACACCGGGATAAAATTCTTTTATCCTTTCACCACGACTCTCATCGAGCTGAGGCTCAATCGCGAGCCGCTACCACTAACGGGCAAAAATGAAGTCTGCTGGTTCTAGCGCGGTCGGCAGAAAGGCCGTCGCGCATCTCAGGAAAGTCGATCCCGTGCTCGGACAGGTAATCGACAAGGTCGGTGTTTACAAAGGCTGGCCGGCGAGCAACGGCACTCATTTCGACGCGGTCGCCCGCTCGATCGTTTTCCAGCAGCTGTCGGGTAAGGCCGCGAGCACGATTCACGGACGGTTTCAGGGCTTGTACGGCGGCCGCACGCCGCTGCCAGCCGAGCTGGCAACCACATCTGACGAGCAGCTGCGCGCCGTGGGGCTATCGCGCCAGAAATCGGCGTATCTCAAGGACCTGGGCGCCCGGGTCGCATCGGGACAGTTGCCGATCGAGACTCTTCACGAGCTGACCGATGAGGAGGTCATTTCTGCGCTCACGCAGGTCAAAGGCATCGGTCGGTGGACGGCTCAGATGTTCATGATGTTCCGGCTCGGCCGGCCAGATGTATTGCCCGACCTGGACCTCGGAGTGCAAAAGGCGATTCAGCGGGCGTACCGTTTGCGTAAGCTTCCAACACCAGAGAGAGTAAAGAAGATCGGTGCCAAATGGGCGCCGTATCGTACCATAGCGTCGTGGTACCTGTGGCGTCTGCTGGACACGCCCGTACTGGTGCCGCGCTCGGGAGGTTAATTGCTGCACCCGCTCGCTTCAATCGCCGATCAGCTCTCAGCGAGCGGTGTGCACGACAGAATCGCGCAGCTTGGCGTGATGCTGTTGTCGACGGCACACGCCGAGCTGCAGACCGCCGCGGATTCACGCGCTTATGATGGCGCCCTGTTGCGTTGCCGCATTGTGCTCGCGGCGCTGTTCGGTGAACCGCATGGGCGTTCGTTCGACGTGAAATTCTGGGACGGCTCGATCGATCACGGGAGCAATCCGCGCGCGCCGTTCACCCTGGTCTTCAATCGGCCGGCATCGCTCCGGCGTATGCTCCTTCCCCCGAATGAGCTCTCCATCGTCGAGTCCTACATCAGCGGCGACGTGGAGATCGAGGGCAGCATGGAAGCCGCATCAGACCTTGCTGAGATGATCGGTGACCGGCTCCGCTCTCCGGTCGCGGTCGCGCGTCTCGTTGGCTTGGTGCTACGGCTACCTGGTACGGCCGACGATAATCTCGCCGACGCACGGTTCCCGGAGCGGGCAAAAAAACTCGGGCCCCGGCACACTCCGGTGCGCGATGCAGCGGCGATCAACTTTCATTACGACGTCGGCAACGCCTTCTACAAGCTCTGGCTGGACCGGCGGATGGTTTATTCGTGTGCGTACTTCCGCTCGCCCGATGATTCGCTCGATGTCGCGCAGGAGGCAAAGCTCGATCTGATCTGCCGGAAGCTTCGTCTCAAGCCCGGCGAGCGCTTCCTGGACATAGGCTGCGGCTGGGGCGGACTCATCATGCACGCCGCCGAGCATTATGGAGTGGATGCGACCGGCATCACGCTCAGTCAGAACCAGGCCGCGTACGCAAAGGAGCTCATCGAGGATTCGGGGCTGGGCGACAGATGCCGCGTTGAGATCCGCGATTATCGTACGCTCACGACGGGAGATGCCTTCGACAAAATCGCCAGCATCGGAATGATCGAGCACGTCGGACTCACTCACCTGCCCGTGTACTTCGACTCCGCCTATCGCGCGCTCAAACCCGGAGGGCTGTTCCTGAATCACGGCATCGTGAGTCTTGGGGAAGCCCGACCGAAATCAGCGCGCGAGAAGATCTTCAGGAAGTTCTGGAAGGCCGATGCATTCATCGACACTTACGTTTTTCCGGACGGAAAGCTCACCGCGACCGATGATGTCATCGCCGCCGCCGAAGCGACGGGATTCGAAGTCCGGGATGTCGAGAGCCTGCGCGAGCACTATGCGATGACCTTGCGGCATTGGGTGCGATCGCTGGAAGCGAATAGCAGTCAGGCGCTGGCACTCGTCGGAAATCACACATTCCGCGTCTGGAGGCTTTACATGGCGGCCTCGGCAAACGCGTTCGCGAGGGCGGCGATCAACGTCATCCAGACGCTGCTGGCGAAACCCGATGCGCGCGGGAATTCGAACATTCCCCTCACGCGCGAGGACCTGTACGCCGACGGCTGAGTCACGCGAAGCGCTCTTAGTGTAGATTTCAAGGAGACATTTCGCGCTGGAGAGCAGGATGGCGGTCAAGGTTGTAGTCAAGCCAGACAGTAGATACTTGCAGGAGCGCAGCGGCGCGTTCCGTCCGATCGAGAATCTCAGCATCACCGCAAGCACGCCCGCATACCCCGCCGTTCTGCATAAAACGAGACGCACGATGATCCTTGCCGACGACCACACGCACGCAGTCATCGCTCTTGACAAGGACATGCTCGTGAGCCGAAATGCCGACCTCTCCGTCGTGCTGATCGCGTACGACGAGCCCACCGAAGCGACGTGGAAGGCGCTGGAGCTGCACATGGAGAGCGAGCGTTCGACAGCCGAGGCCGCGAGGGAAGCGAAGGGACGGGCTCTGCTGGAAAGAAAACGAGTGAAGGCCGCAGAAATTCAGTAAGTAATGCTGGTCGGACGTCGCGCTCTGGTTGGCCTGGCAATCGCGAGCGCGCTCACTGGGTGCGCTCCTCCTCCCCCTCCACCACCTCCTCCCAAGCCGGTCGTCGTCGGCCCTCCGACGGATACCGTGAAGATTCCGTTGACGGATCTGCTGGCTCGGACGTATTACGGAAATGCCGGCGGAATCTATCCTGGTGGAATCAACCAACCTCCGACGCAGCACGATTCGGTAGCGCGGGCGCGGCGAAACCTGATCAAGCCCCTCGATGTGAATGGCGACGAGAGTCCTTTCGGGAAGTACGTGCTGCTCTCGATCGGCATGTCGAACGCGACACAGGAGTGGTGCTCGCAGAACTCGGGTCCACCGTGCGCGCCGTGGACATTCATGGGGAAAGCAGCGACCGATCCCACCATCAACCACTACTCACTGGTGATTGTGAATGGCGCGGCGGACGGTCAGGATGCGCCGGCGTGGACTTCGCCCAGCTCAGCGAGCTACGATCGCATCAAGCTCGGGCGTCTCGCGCCGTTGGGTTTGAGCGAGAATCAGGTGCAGGTGGTGTGGGTCAAGCTCGATGATCAGAAGCCTTCGTTATCGCTTCCCGCCGACAGCGCCGATGCAAACATCCTCCTCACGAACCTTGCCCTGGTTATGCGCGCCCTTCGGGTTCGCTACCCGTATCTGCGCCTCGTTTTTCTCTCGAGCCGCATTTACGGCGGGTATGCGACGACCGACCTGAATCCAGAGCCGTATGCGTACGAGAGCGGCTTCTCGGTCAAATGGCTGATCGAATCGCAGATCAACGAGATGCGCGGACAGCCGCCCAACCCGCGTGTGGGAACTCTCAACTACACGAGTAAGGCGGCGCCGTTGATATTGTGGGGGCCGTATATCTGGGCGAACGGAACTACGCCGCGATCGGACGGGCTCACGTGGGAGCGGGCCGATTTTGAGGAAGA
>DATHGO010000073.1:0-11541 GCA_035317585.1 Gemmatimonadaceae bacterium
AACCTTCCCGTTCTTCTCGAAACGGCCACGATGCGCGATGCGGTCGTGCAGCTCGCGGAGCGCCGGGGAATAGCGATTGTCACCAATGGAGAAGGAGCGGTGTCGGGAGTGATCACGACCGGCGATCTCTCGCGACTCATGGAGCACGAGGAGAACGTCTTTCCGATCCCCGTTACTAAGGTCATGAACCGGACGCCAAAGGTCGCGCGCGCCGACGAGCTGGGGAGTGCAGTCGTTTATCGGATGGAGACACACGGCATCATCGCCATGCCGGTGCTGAACGGAGACGACCGGATCACGGGAGTGATCCACCTGCACGATCTCATGCGCGCCGGAGTTGTCTAGTGCGCGTGTCCTTCGTCATTGGGATCCTTGCCGTCGCGAGTGCGGGCGCCTGTAGCTCCAAGAAGCAGCCGCCTGTTGCGACACACTCGCCCCTCGCTGACTCCGCCGACCAGATAATGTACGGCGCACGATTCAAGCTCACGGATCAGGGGTTGGCGAGGGCGCAGCTCGAGGCCGACACCGCTTATTTCTTCGACGACAACACGCGCCAGGAGCTCGAGAACGTGCATACGACGTTCTATACGGTGACGGGCGCCAAGGATGCGGTGCTCACGTCGCGGCACGGTACCATCAACAATCGCACGAACAACATGATCGCGCGGAACAATGTGGTGGTGGTATCCGAAGATGGCCGGCGGCTCACAACTGCGGAACTGATCTACAATCAGCAGAAGAATCAGATCTCGAGCGATAGCGCCTTCGTGATGACCGAACCGAATCGCCGGCTCGAGGGAGTCGGGTTCCGATCTGATCCGAACATGAAGAACATCCAGATTCTGAGCGGCGCGAAGGGAGTTGCGAGAGGTGTATCGACTGCGCCAGTTGCTCCCGCACCGGCCACAGCACCGCCCACAACCTCGTCGACAACGCCATCCACAACGCCTCCTCCCAAAAGGTGAGTAGCGCGAAATGGTTCCTGGCAGCAGTGTCTTCGTTTGCGTTCGCGGGGACGGTTAGAGCCCAGGATATTCCCCGGAATTGCGATCTGGATTTCGTCAATAAGCCCGGAAATCCCGCGAACATCAGAACCGACCCTGCTACCGGCAAGAGGACCACGTACCTGGGAGGCGGCATCGTCGCACACTGCATTGGCCAAGGCAACACTCTCACCGCTGACAGCGCGGAGTATTACGAAGCCGAGGGAAGGCTGTATCTCGTTGGCCATGTGCATTACACCGAGCCGCGCGCCACAGTAGACTCGCGCACGATGACTTACTACCAGAACGACGACCACCTTCACGCCGAGGGTGATGTCGTGGCGGTGCAGCCAAACGGCAGCACGCTCCGTGGCCCCGTCGCCGATTACTACCGCAGCACGCCTCAGCGTCCGCTGGCGCGAATGTTCGCGCCCGGCCGTCCCACTGTCACGCTTATTCAAAAGGACACTAGCGGACGCGGTAGACCACCGGACACTGCCAATGTCATCGCCAATCAGATCGTGATGGAAGGCGACAGTCTCGTCTACGCTTCGGGACGCGTGGAAATCACTCGGCCGGACCTTCTAGCCACTGGCGATTCGGCCTTTATGGATAGCGGGCGCGACTTTGCGCGACTGATGCGCGAGCCATCCGTTCAGGGCAAGGGTACGCGCGCTTTCACGCTTACGGGCGGAGTGATCGATATTTACTCGCGCAATCGTCAGGTAGAGCGCGTCGTCGCAACGCCCAAGGGGCATGCGCTCAGTAAGGACCTCGAGCTGGTGGCTGACTCGATCGACCTGAGGATGCAGAACAACCAGCTCGAGCGCGCGATGGCCTGGGGCAAGAGCCGCGCACACGCTGTTTCACCAGACCGCGAGATCATTGCCGACTCGATCGACGCCATAATGCCCGGGCAGCGCATCCGCGAGGTCCGGGCATTGCGTAAGGCCTACGCCGAAAGCAATCCCGATTCGGGTGTCGTTTCCAAGCAGAGAGACTGGATGCGAGGCGACACCATCGTCGCGCACTTCGACTCCCTGGTCACTACTGACACATCGAGCAAGCCCAAAATTCGCGAGATTATCGCCGAGGGCAACGCCAGTTCATTCTATCAGATGAAGAATTCCAAAGGCCCCCAGACAGAGCCCACCGTCAACTATGTGGTGGGAAGGACCATCGATATCCTCTTCGAGGACGGCAAGGTCGCCACGGTTACCGTGACAGGCAAAGCGACGGGAGTAATGATCGAACCCGCTGCGGCATCGACCGGAGACAAACCGGGCGCGGGGCCCGCGCAAACCAAGAAGCCGCCACCCGCGGCAAAGCCTCCCGTAATCAAACGATGAGCGATAGCGACCCGCGTCTCGAGAGCGTTCGCGCGCTCATCGCCGGAGTTTCGCAAAAGGACCAGCTCGATGGCCTGGCGCTGCACGCCATTGTTCGCGCTGCCGACGAAAACGGCGTTGCCAGAGTCCGCGATGTTGCCGCGAACTACAGGAACGACTACATCCACGCTCTCCGCGCAAAGGGAGTCGACGCGGACCGCGAAGCGGGGCGCCTGGGTCAGGACGAGGTCCGGGCGTACCTCACCGCGTCGATCCTCCCGCGACTGGCCGAAGCCGGGGTGATACTGCCGCTGAACGGCGATCTCCAGCGCGATACCGACACGGTCCGCATTTCACCATCGCTCTGGAAAGACATCGCCCCCCTTCGCGCCGAATTCGCCGAAGCGATGCGGGAGACCGGAGAGCATTCCCGGCTCGCGCTTTCGACACCTCCACGCCCCACGCTTATCGGGGGCAGTGTGCTCGAGGCGGACGGATTGACCAAGACCTATCGTGGCAGAAAGGTCGTGAACGACGTCGCGCTCCGGTTGCAGCAGGGTGAGATAGTCGGGCTGCTCGGCCCGAACGGAGCTGGAAAGACGACGACGTTCTACATGATCGTCGGCCTCATTCAGCCGGACTCCGGGCGCATACTCCTGGACGGAGTGGACATCACCAAGCTCCCCATGTACGAGCGGGCGCGGCGCGGCATTGGTTATCTTTCGCAGGAGCCTTCGATCTTTCGGAAGCTCTCGGTCGAGGACAACATTCTTGCCATTCTGGAGACTCTTCCACTCTCTGCTGCGGAACGTTCGGAGCGCCTCGAGAAGCTCCTCGACGAGCTGAGTATCAAGAGGCTCCGTAAGAGCAAGGCGTACGCGCTCTCCGGCGGCGAGCGGCGCCGGCTGGAGATAACGCGGGCGCTCGTCACCGCTCCGAAGTTCATGATGCTCGACGAGCCGTTCGCGGGGGTCGATCCGATTGCGGTGCACGACATACAAACAATCGTTGCCGGACTGCGTCACCGCGGAATAGGCGTCCTCATTAGCGATCACAACGTGGAACAAACGCTCGACATTGTAGACCGCGCATACATTATGTTCGATGGGCAGGTTAAGGTCTCCGGAACGGTCCGGGACCTCGTTTTCGACGACACTGTGGCTGACATATACCTTGGTCCGACGCTCACCGCACGGCTGCGCGAGAGATTCTCTCGCAATAGAGACGAGGTAGCCGCCTCTTGAAGCCTGGTCTCAATCAGTCGACTCAGCTCCGTCAGGAGCTCAAGATCAATCCACGCCTTTATCAGGCGATGGATCTGCTCTACATGCCGCTGCTGGACCTCCAGCAACACCTCAAGCAAGAGCTTCTCAACAATCCGTTCCTGGATCTCGTGGAGGCCGAAGAGGAGGAAGAAGAAGAGCAGGAGGGCGAAGCCGCGGAACCGGCGCAGGCGGAAACCGAGGATGAGCGCTCCGGCGAGATCGACTGGGAAGAGATTCTGCTCGACGGCTTCGACACCGCCGGGGGTCGCCGCGAAGAGCATGAGGAGCGCGAGTACTTCGAGCCGGTCACCGTTGCCACTCGCGATCTAAGCGACCACCTCCGCGATCAGGTTAGCCTTCTCGAGCTCACTCCACGCCAGACTCTGCTGGCCGATGAGTTCATAGGCAACATTAACGACGACGGCTATCTCGCGTGTGGAGTTGAAGATATCGTCCGAGCGCTGAATGAAGTCGTGACCAAGGCGGCGGAGGAAGCCGGCCGCGAAACCGACGACCTTCCTCTCTATACCGAGGAGGAGGGCGTGAAGATGCTGGCTATCGTCCAGACGCTCGACCCGCCTGGCGTGGGCGCCCAGAATCTCCGCGAATGCTTGCTCCTGCAGCTCAGGGAATCGGGCCTGGAGCAGTCGGTCCCGTACCGCCTCGTGAGAGATTGTTTCGAGGAATTGATCAACCACCGCTGGAGCGAGATCTCGAAGCGATTCGGCATCAGCGCCGCCGACGTCCAGAAAGCGGCGGACGAGATCGCGAAGCTCGATCCCAAGCCGGGTCTGCAATACGGGTCCCGCGACGACAACTACATCATCCCGGATCTCATCGTCGACAAGATCGACGACCGATACCATGTCTTTTTGAACGATGCGAATCTCCCGCGTCTCAAACTGAGCCGCGCCTATCAGGAAATCGCCCGTGACAAGAAGAAGTTCGATGGCGAGAACAAGGAGTTCATCTCCAACAAGCTCAATTCCGCCAACTGGATGATTCAGGCGATCGAGCAGCGCCGGCAAACGATGCTTAAAGTGATGAACTACATCGTGGAGCGGCAGCGGGAGTTTTTCGAGAAGGGAATCCAGCACCTCAAACCCCTCACTCTCCGCGAAGTCGCTGAAGTAATCAACATGCACGAGTCGACGGTCAGCAGAGTGACAAACGAGAAATTCGTTCAAACTCCGCGGGGCGTCCTTCCGCTGAAATTCTTCTTCTCCTCGGGTCTCGCCACCTCGGACGGCGAGGACGTCTCCGCCCGCGGGATTAAGGCCCAGCTGCAGAAGCTCGTTCAGGAGGAAGATCCGAAGCACCCTCTCACCGACCAGGCGATCGTCAACATCCTCCGCGAGAGCGGGGTGCAGATCGCTCGCCGCACCGTCGCCAAGTATCGTGACCAACTCGGCGTCCTCTCTGCCCGGATGCGTAAGCGCGTATGACCTCCGCTCCACAGGCTGACGCGGCGCAACGCATGAAGAGCGGCCCGGCGCTTCAGCCTGTGGCGAGCCGCCCCGAAGTGAGCGTCCTGGTTCCCGCCAAGGACGAGGCCGAGAATCTTCCGCTCTTCATGGAGCAGGCGCGTGTCGCGTTCGCGTCGGCGCCGGGGCGCTACGAAGTCGTCGTCATCGACGATGGTTCGGTGGATGACTCATGGAACGTCCTCCAGCGACTTGCCGCCGAGTATCCATTTCTCCGGCCGGTGAGGCATGGCATTCGGCGCGGAATCGCCGATGCTCTCCGCACCGGATATCTGCACTCGCGCGGAAGTGTTCTCGTGTTTTATCCCGCCGATTTGCAATACAAACCTGAAGACATTCCGCGCCTCGTCGCGCCAATCCTTGCTGGCGACTCCGACATCGTCACCGGCTACAAGGAAGGGAAATACGAGAAGGCGTTTGTCTCCGGCATCTACAACCGGCTCAGTCGCTCGCTCTTCAAAGTCGGTGTCCGCGATCTCAATTCGGTCAAGGCGTACAGACGGGAAGTGATGGATTCTCTTCCAAACCGGCCCGATTGGCATCGCTACATGGTCGTGATGGCAGTAGCCGATGGTTTTTCCCTGTCGGAGGTCCCAGTGCCGCTTTATCCGCGCAACGCAGGGCAGTCCAAGTTCGGAATCGGACGCATTCCCGTCGGCGTGCTCGACATGCTTGCCGTCTGGTTCGAGCTCCGCTTTGCCAGGAAGCCGCTGCTGCTGTTTGGATTGCTGGGCGCGGCCCTGTTCATCATTGGTGTAGTGGTTGGAATCGTGGCGATACTCTGGCGCGTGATTGGTGGAGTCGGCTTCCGGCCGCTGGTGAATCTCGTCGAGACCTGCGTGACAGTGGGCAGCGTGTTCTTCGCCACTGGTCTCCTCGGCGAAATGATCGCCGCCCAGCGCGCCGAGCTGAGACAGCTCCGCGCGCGCATCGAAGATCAATCGCGGGAACGCGACACGACGCCGAATCTCTGAGCAGATGAACGTACTGTTCCTCACGCACTCGTTCCCGCGATCGGAAGGAGATGCGGCCGGCTCGTTCATCCTGCGCCTGGCGGTCGCGCTCCGGGCGGAAAACGTGAACGTTCGCGTGGTGGCGCCGGCCGGGCCTGGTCTTCCCGCGTCCGCGGAGATCGAGGGCGTCAGCGTGGAGCGATTCCGATATGCACCTCGCCGGTATGAGAAGCTGGCCTACACGGGAAACATGGCCGGTGATGTCGCCTCGTCATGGACCGCGAGACTCGCCCTGGTTGGATTTCTCGGCTCCGATTTCGTCCACGCCGTTCGAGCAAGACGCAGCTTCGAGCCAGAGGTGGTTCATGCGCACTGGTGGTTCCCGAACGGCGTGGTTGGAACGTGGGTCGGTGGCCTTGCGGGCATTCCTCTCGTAACGACTCTTCACGGGACAGACGTTCGCCTCGTTCGCAAAGTTGGTGTCGCCAAGCCGCTCTTTGCGCACGTTCTCAAGCATTCCGCGGCCGTCACAACCGTATCGCACTGGCTCAAGGACGAGGCCGAAGCACTCGCTCCGGGTGTTCAGCCGACGGTGGCGCCAATGCCGGTCGCTACCGATCTCTTCGCGCCCGGCTCGTCGCGTGACGGGCAGCGCCTTCTCTTTGTCGGCCGGCTCACCGAGCAGAAGGGAGTAGAGCACCTTCTGCACGCGCTGGCTTCAATGAAAACGGCTGCCGCTTCGCTGGACATTGTAGGCGACGGGCCGAATCGCGAGGCCCTGAAGCAGCTCGCGCAACAACTCGGAGTCGCTTCGCGTATCCGCTGGCATGGACAGGTCTCTCAATCAGAGCTTCCTCCGCTCTATCAGCGCGCCGCCGCGGTCGTCATCCCGTCGACTGATGAAGGCCTTGGTCTCGTCGCCGTGGAAGCGCTCCTCTGCGAGACGCCGGTTGTCGCGTTTGATTCCGGTGGGCTCCGCGACGTGATCCAGCACGAGAAGACCGGACTCCTCGTCAAGTCCGGTGACAGAGCCGCTCTCGCCAGCACACTCGACGATTTGCTCGCCCGCGATGGCCGCGGAAGTCAGCTGGGCAGGGCAGGGCGCCTCTATGCACTCTCTGCCTTCGCGCCGGAGTCAGCCGGGCGCCGCTACGCAGAGATATACCGACAGGTACTTGGCGCCAGGGCGTCGTAACCTATTCAAGGTCGCGCAGTGGATCTTTGCGGCGGCGGTGCTGTTCTTCGCCGCGCGCACGCTGGCGATTCAATGGAACAAAGTTGAATCGCGACTCACCCACATCCAGTTCGGATGGGAATGGATCGCCGCCGCCACTGCGCTGATCCTCGTTACTTACGCGCTGCTCATCGAAGGCTGGCGCCGAGTGCTGGAAGCCTGGGATTCTCACGTTCCGTTCATCGATGCAGCCCGGATCTGGTTTCTGTCGAACCTCGGAAAGTACGTTCCAGGAAACGTGTGGTCGCTGACCGCGATGGGCGTGATGGCGAGGAAGCGAGGAATCTCGGCGATTGCCGCGGCCGGCTCGTCGGTGATCATGCAGACCGTGAGTCTCGCCACCGGGACCGCCATCGTCATGATCACGAGTGCGAAGCTCCTCGGTCAGCCGCTGCTGGTGGGCGCCGCCGTTCTGTTGCTGGTCGCTCTGCTACTGAGCGCGCCACGGTTCCTTCCGCCACTCGCGATGTGGCTGGGCAATCTGATCGGCAGGGAAATCGCCCCTCCAACCGTTCCGGCGACGAGCATCTGGACTGCTGCCGTAGCCAGCGCTCTCTCCTGGTTGTTTTACGGTGTTGCGTTTCAGCTCTTCGTGCGAGGGCTGCTCGGCTCCGCGCCTGGCGAAATGTCCTCGTACATCGCAGTTTACACCGCTGCGTATATCCTCGGTTTCATCTCGCCGATCGCGCCGGCCGGTCTGGGTGTGAGAGAGTTCACGCTCGCCGCCTTCATGACGCAGCTTGGACTTGCGAACGAGGCGGACGCGGCGCTCGTAGCTATCGCGGCCCGTTTGTGGCTGACAGTCGTCGAGCTGGTGCCGAGCGGATTGTATATTGCCGCGGGCACAACACGAAAGTCTTCACCAAACTGAACGTCAATGGCTCAGCCACGAGAGAAGTCCACGCGGCAATCCCAGAATCACGCTGACACATCCGCGGCGCCCCCGGCGCCGCGTTTCGCGTTGGGTTGGGCCGCCCTCGTGTATGCACTCTCCACGCTGTCGCTCGGCTATCCGGCGCTAGCGGGAAAGTTCCTGGTGAACCCGCACAGCGACCAGTACATCGCCGGCTACGCGTTCCGCGAGTTTGCGGCGAGCACGCTCAGGACAACGGGACATTTTCCGCTCTGGAATCCGTATCTCTTTGGCGGCATGCCGTACATCGCCGCGATGCACGGTGACATTTTCTATCCGACGTTTCTGCTGCGGATGATCATGCCCACCGACGTAGCGATGACGTGGGGATTCATCATTCACATTTTTCTGGCCGGCCTTTTTACGTACGTGTTCCTGCGCGGACTCGGGTACGGGTTCTACGGCGCGCTCATTGGCGGACTGGCCTACATGATGAGCGGACAGATTGCATCGTCGGTCTCTCCGGGCCACGACGGCAAGCTCTTCGTTAGCGCGCTCTTTCCGCTGGCGTTGTTGATGCTCTATCGTGGAATCCGGGAAGGGAAGAACTGGAGTTGGGGAGGATTCGCTCTCGTAGTCGGACTGTCCATCCTCAGTCCGCATCCCCAGCTGTTGCAGTACATGCTCCTCACCTCGGGAGCGTACGCGCTTTTTCTCGCCTTCACTACGCTCGATGGTATCAAGCTCCCGCGGGGTGTGGCGATCAGGAGACTAGGCTTGGCGCTGCTCGCGGTGATCGTTGGACTTGCGGTCGGAGCCGTTCAATACTTGCCGGTTCGGGAATACGTGAAGTGGTCGCCGCGCGCCGGCGGGTTGGCCGACTATCGTATCGCTACTTCGTACGCGTGGCCGCCCGAGGAGCTGCTGAATGCGTATCTGCCTCAGTTTTCAGGGATTCTTAATGGCTATTGGGGGCGAAACGGAATTCACCTTCACAGCGAGTACGTAGGTGTTGTTGTCCTCGTGCTCGCCGGCGCGGCGTTCATTGGACTGCGCAGCGATTCGCGGCGGAAGCATATCATCTTCTGGTCGGCGGCTCTTGTTGTGTCGCTTCTCTGGTCCTTGGGGAGCGCGACACCGTTTTACCAAATTCCGTACGCGATCATTCCGGGCACGAAGTATTTCCGTGCGCCGGCGACGATTTTCTTTGTCGGCACTCTCGCGATAGCGCTTCTCGCCTGCGTGGGCACGGAGCGGTTCTTGGGACGAAGAGTGACACGCAAGTATCTGGTTGGCTGGCTCATCGGAGGGGGGGCGATCGCCCTTCTTGCCTCGACCGGCGCACTCACCAGCTTCGCCGAATCGTTCGCGAGCGATCGACAATTGGACCTGGTTCAGGCGAACAAGGGCGCTCTGTTTGCCGGAGCCTGGCGTTCTTTCGCCTTCGTGGCCCTGGTCGCGGCTCTGGGACTGGCGACTCTTCAAGAAAAAGTTTCGATCCGCGCTACAGCCTGGATCCTGGCGGCGCTCGTGACGATAGACCTCTGGACGGTCGAGCGGATCTACTGGATGTTCTCACCCCCGGCGAAGGTTCTCTACGCGAGCGACCCGATCGTCGACATGCTAAAGGCGGAGACACAGCCGATTCGAGTGCTCCCGTTTACAGTGCGGGCGACTCCACAGCCGGACCCATTCCTCAACGGTGATGCCCTGATGACTCACCGTATTCGCAACGTGCTGGGCTATCACGGGAATCAGCTTGGACGGTACGCTGCGGCGCCCGGAGAACTAACCAACGATCTCACTGGGACAAATAGTCAGGAAAACCGCCTCCTTTCACCTAACGTTCTCGCGCTCACCAACACGAAATACTTCCTGACGAACATCCCTGAGCTGCCTTTCATCGGGAATACGACCCTGGCGAAGGGTCCGGTTCGGAACGCCACCGGCGACACTGTCTATCTCTATCGTCTGAACGCCGAGAATCCCTACTCCTGGGTGACTCCGATCGCGGTCAAAGCGCCTGACGAGCAGGTGCTCGCGACCGTTATCAATCCTCGATTCGACGTCAAGCGAGCCGCGTTGTTCGACACCTCGGCCAACGTCACCGCGGCGCAAGGAGTGCAATCGCTTCCAGCTCCGCTCGCGATTACAACGACGGTGAGGCACTACGAAGCGGGCAAGGTACAAATCGACCTGAGCGCGCCCGCCCCCGAAGGATCCTCACTCATGGTCTCCGAGAATTATTATCCGGGCTGGATTGCGTCCGCCGACGGAAAACCGGCTCGCATCGGACGGGCTGACCTCACCCTCATAGGCGTCGAGCTTCCGCGCGGGGCTCGCAGTGTCGAGCTGAATTTCACGAGCCCCGCATACCAACGTGGAAAGGTGATCACCTGGTTTGCAATCGCTCTGGGACTACTGATGCTGGGGACGGGAATCTGGCGCGACCGGAGACGACTTGCCTGATCGCGCGCTGGTCATAGTCCCGACGTACAACGAGCGTTTCAACATTGCACGACTGATCCCGGCGATTCTGGCGCAGGATCCGTCGCTCGAAATCCTCGTAGTGGATGACGGGTCGCCCGATGGAACGGGAGCGATCGTCGACGGAATCGCCACCAACAACCCTCGGGTAAACGTCATTCACCGAGAGGGGAAGCTCGGGCTCGGAACCGCGTACATCGCCGGTTTCCGGTGGGCGCTCGAGCGAAAATACGACCTCGTATTCGAGATGGACGCCGACTTTTCGCACAATCCCGAGCGGCTCCCGGAGTTCCTCGAGGCTATCAGGGAGTCAGACGTCGTCCTCGGATCACGCTATCAGGATGGCCACGTCAACGTCGTGAACTGGCCGATGAGCCGGCTCTTTCTCAGCTATGGCGCGAACATCTACGCGCGATTCGTGACCGGCCTGCCGATCTTCGACACCACCGGCGGTTTCAAGTGCTTCCGTCGCAATGTACTCGAATCGATCGATCTAAATTCGGTCAAATCAAATGGTTACGCGTTTCAGATCGAGATGTCCTATCGCGCCTGGAAGCGCGGCTTCCGCCTCTTCGAGATCCCTATCATCTTCGTTGATCGCACCGAGGGCGTCAGCAAGATGTCAAAGAAGATCGTGCGCGAAGCGATCTGGATGGTCTGGCGTCTGCGCTGGTGGAGTCTGACGGGGAGGATCTGATGGTGCGACGGCCAGAGGGACAACGCTTTTACAAGATGACTGGATCGGGCAACGATTTCGTCGTTTTCGATTCATCTGCGGGCGCCACTAAGCTCTTGGAGAACGCCGAAATGATCACGGAGCTCGCGGCGCGCGGCACCGGGATTGGCGCGGACGGAGTCGTGTTCCTCGAGAAGGCGGGGGAGGGCGACGTTCGGATGCGCTACTATAACAGTGACGGGACTGAGGCGGCCCTCTGCGGGAACGCCAGCCTCTGT
>DATHGO010000074.1:0-7636 GCA_035317585.1 Gemmatimonadaceae bacterium
TCGTAGCCGTGGGGAAGCAGGAGCACGATTCCGGAGTCCTGGCCCCACTTCGCGCGATCGGCGGCAATGAACTGATCGATGATCGGCTGCGCCACGTTCACAAAATCACCGTACTGCGCTTCCCACAGCACCAGAGTATCCTCCGACGCCGTGCTGTAGCCGTACTCGAAGCCGAGCACCGCCATCTCCGAGAGCGGACTGTTGTAGATCTCGATCCTGCCGCTGGACTCTCCGCCAGCGATGTGCTCGAGAGGAACGTAGATCTCTCCCGATTCCGAGTCGTGAAGCACCGCCTGACGGTGCGAAAAGGTCGCGCGCTCGGAGTCCTGCCCCGTGAGCCGCACCGACTTGCCCTCGGTGAGCAACGACGCAAAGGCCAGCGCCTCCGCGTGTCCCCAGTCGATTCCACCCGCGTCCCCCATCGCGTCCGCGCGGCGGCCCAGAGTCTTGGCAAGCCGTGGATTGACCTTGAGCGTCGATGGCCACTTGAGAAGCCGGTCGTTCAGCTCGCGTAAGAGGTCCGCACTGACTGCTGTCTCGCCGCTTCCCGCGCCCGACTGATCCGCCTCCGCATCCTTGGCTGGATTGTATTCGGGAGAATGAATCTCACCGGCTTTCATCGCCGTCTGAATCCGGTCGAAGTTCGCGGCTGCATCGGCGTCGATCTTCTTTACCTCGTCAGCCGTGACGATTCCCTCAGCAACAAGACGCGCTCCCCAAACTTCGCGGGGAGACGGGTGGGACCTGATCTTCTTGTACAGGGTCGGCTGAGTGAAGGCCGGTTCGTCCGTCTCGTTGTGTCCGTGACGGCGGTAGCCCACGACATCGATCAGGAAGTCCTTGCCGAACTTCGCGCGATAATCGATCGCCAGCCGCACCACGTGAACGCACGACTCCGCATCGTCGCCGTTGACGTGAACGATCGGAACCTCGAACCCCTTGGCGAGATCGCTCGCATAGCGCGTCGATCTCGCGTCGATGGGATCCGTCGTGAACCCGACCTGGTTGTTGACGATGATGTGGAGCGTTCCCCCCGTTCGAAAAGCCGTGAGGCCCGAGAGATTGAGAGTCTCGGCCACAACGCCCTCGCCGGGGAAAGCTGCATCGCCGTGGACGCAGATCGGCACCACCGCGGCTTCGTGACGTTCACCATTTCCGGCAAGCACCTGCCGCGCTCTCGCAACTCCCTCCAGCACTGGATTCACGACTTCGAGATGACTCGGATTCGGAATCAGCACGATCTCGACTTCACCGCCGCTGGCAAGCTGCTTCTTTCCCGTCGCTCCGAGGTGGTACTTAACGTCGCCGGTCTCGCTCACCGCGTTGGTCGTTGCGTGCTTTCCTTCGAACTCCTCGAAGATCGTCGCGTACGGCTTACCCAGGGTGTGCGCCAGGACGTTGATGCGTCCGCGGTGCGCCATTGCCAGATCGACTTCGCGGGCGCCATGGGCGGCCGCTGACTCGATCGCGACATCGAGCATGGGCACCAGGATATCGCTGCCCTCGATCGAGAAGCGCTTATAGCCCTGGTAGGCCCGGCCGAGAAAGCGCTCCAGACCATCCACCTCCGTTAGCCGGAGGAGCATCTGCTTCTTCTCTTCCTCACTCAGTGGTGCGTGAAGCCGTCCGCTCTCGATCTGCTCACGGAGCCATTCGCGCTCGTCGACTTTGCCGAGGTGCGATATCTCGAATCCGATTTTCGACGAGTAGAGCTGGCGGAGCCGTGCGACGACATCCGCCGCGCTCCCACCCGACGCGCCGAGGGCGATTCCGGGGATGCTGGCGAGATGCTCCTCGCTCAATCCGTGGAATTCGAGAGTGAGCTCGGGAGTTCCGTCCGGCGCTGAGCCCAGCGGATCGAGCGGGACGGCCAGATGACCGTAACTGCGAATGGCATCGACCAGCTCAGCCGCGGCGGCGATATCGCGAAGAAAAGCGGGATCGACCTGTCCCGCTGAAGAAGCTTCGCCCGGCGCCTGCGGTGGCGGCGGCGCTCCACCCAGACTCTCGGCAAATCGGAAGAACTGACGCCACGACTCGTCAACCGAAGCAGGATCGCGCCGGTAGGCTTCGTACGCCTCGTTTATGTACCCGTCGTTGAAGACGCCCGTTATCGGGTCGGAACTCATATTCCTAAATTTAACTGTGCTTCACTGTCCTTGGCGCACTGCTCAGGGGATAACTGAACGGGTGCGAGTTGTCAGAAGCGTAGAAGCCAGTTGTTAGTTCAGGACGTCGGGACTTCACTCAGTGGGATTAAGGCACAGGCTTTGGCTGCATCCTGACGCGCGCCAGTGAAGTCTGGACGTAGTAAACTGGCTGCTAAACACTCCGCCTCTGACAACTCGCACCCGTTCAGTTGCGGTCAAAAAAAGCGCCCCGCACCGATGTTCGGGTGCGGAGCGCCAGAAGCAGAGGAGCCGAGCGGGCAGGCTCTACTTCTTCGTCTTGTCGACGTTGTTGCCGATCACGCCGCCGAGAATCGCTCCGGCTGCGCCACCGATGATCGCGCCCTTCACCTTGTTCCTGCTGGTGACTGCGCCAATCACTGCACCAGCGCCTGCGCCGATCGCGGCGTCACGCTTGGTGTGCTTTACGACCTGCGGCTGCGGGGCCGGAGCACTGTATACCGGCGCCGAAGAGTACGTCCCGCCCGACGAGCTGCTGCGACGAGTAGTCGTCGTTCTGCGGACGGTGGTACGCGGAGCCGTCGACGTGCTTCTCAATGCCGTTGACTTTGCGGTTGCGGTGCCCGCTCGTTCCGCCGCGGTGATGCTGTCGAGTGGCGTGTAGGGTGTCGCCTGCGCGGCCGTCGACAGGTCGGAATTCAATGCATCATCGACCTTCTTATCGTTTCCCCCGCACGCGAATGCGAAGAGGGCGGCAGGGAGAATTAGTATCTTTTTGAACATTTTAAAGCCTCCAGGTGTGACCCCCGCTCAACGCGACGGCACCTCCTAAGAGGGGCAGAGAACGTGCCAATACCGGGGTTTGCTTAGGCCACCGTAGCGGCGGATAACTCAGCCGTAGACGCCGCATCGTCCTCTAAAGAGGCCGGTAGAGTGAGACTAAAAGCGCTTCCCTCTCCGGGCACCGAACGCACGGTCAAAGACCCGTCCAGCAGCTGGGCCAGCCGCCTCGAGATCGGGAGTCCCAGGCCCGTGCCCGGTTGCTTCGATTCCGAGACCTGCACGAACTCCTCGAAGATGCGCGCGATGTCGTCCTGCGCTATTCCCAACCCCAGATCGATGACTTCTATCTGCGCGCTCCCGTCCTCGTTCTGTTTGCACAGGACCCGAATGGGTTTCCCTTCGCCGAACTTGATCGCGTTCGAGAGCAGATTGAGCAGGATCTGCCGAACCCGGCGTGGATCGCTCACGATGTTGAAATGCTCCCCCTCGGTATCCAGGCTCAGCGTCGAGCCATATTCGTCCGCCAGCGGTCTCACCGTGACGAACAGATCCTCGATCAACGACGGGAACATCACCGGCTGGAGCGAGAGCTCGATCTTCCCTGCTTCGATCTTGGAGAGGTCAAGCACGTCGTTCACCAGCTCTAGCAGATGACGCGCCGCTTTGAGCGTCCGCTGCAGGCCCTCCTTCTGCTTGACGTTGAGCGGGCCATAAATGTTGTCGAGCATAATGGTGCTGTAGCCGATCACCGCGTTGATCGGCGTTCGCAGCTCGTGGCTCATGGAAGCGTAGAAGCGATTGCGCGCGCCCATCGCCTGTTCGAGCGCGACCTGCCGGCGGTGCAGCTCCTCGTTCATTTGCGAGAGCTTGGCCGCCGAGCGTGCTTCGGCCTCCAGCAGCGATGTGCGGTGCTCCAGCTCCAGCTCACGCTTCTGTGATTCGCGCAGCAGCTCGCCCTGGTTCTGCAGCTCGCGCTGCTTGACGAACAGCTCGACGAACACCGCGACTTTAGATCTCAGCACATCGGTGTTGAACGGCTTGAACACGTAGTCGACGGCGCCCATCGAGTAGCCCTTGAAGACGTACGCGTCCTCCTTGCTGATCGCGCTGAGGAAGATGATCGGGATCGTGCGCGATCTCTCGCGCGACTTGATGATCTCGGCCACCTCGAAGCCGTTCATGCCCGGCATCTGCACGTCGAGAAGAATCACCGCGAAATCGAATCCGAGCACCTGCTTCAGCGCCTCCGGACCGGAGTCGGCGCGAACAAGGTTCTGCCCGAGCGGCTCCAGGATCGCCTCAAGGGCGAGAAGATTCTCGGGTCGGTCGTCGACGAGGAGGATGTTGACGCCTTCGGCCGTCATACCGCCTTTCTCCTTCCCGCTTCAACCGGTTGCCCGCCGAGCTCGATCAGCCGCCGAGCCAGATTGTCGAGCGAGAGCACTTCGGCAGTGGGCGCGGCCTGGAGAGCGGCTCCCGGCATGATCTTGATTTCGGCGGTTTTTGGATCCTGGATGAGGGCTGTCCCGCCCCGCTTCACGATGTCCGCAAGGCCCATCGCGCCATCCTCATTCGCCCCGGTGAGGATAACCCCGATTGTCGCGGGTCCGTAAGCATCGGCGGCCGATGTAAACATCACGTCGATGGAGGGCCGGCTGAATCTGACGGGCTCCTCGAGTGTGAGCGACAGATATCCCGATTCGACCAGAACGTGATAATCAGCAGGGGCGACATGGACGGTTCCAGCGGACAGTACATCCTTGTCCTCGATCTCGCAGACTTTGAGACCCGTCGCGTCCTGCAGGAGCTGCACCAGCAGGCGATCGGAATCCTTGCTGCGATGCTGCACCACCACGATCGGAATGGGAAAGTCCTCGGGAAGACTGCCGAGGAGCTTCGTCATCGCGGACAATCCTCCCCACGATGTCCCCACTGCAACGATCGAGTACGGCATCGCTATCTCACCTTCCGAAAAATCTTTTGTGGAGCCGCTATCTGCTCGTAGCATTCCTCGTGCGCCATGAATCGCGGCGTCTCCTTGCTGCCGAGCACCAGCACTCCGAACATGGCAAGGCTATCGTAAAACAGGCTGTGTACCTTCGACTGTAGGGTCTTGTCGAAGTAGATCAGGACGTTGCGGCAGAGGATGACGTTGAACTCGCTGAACGAGCGGTCCGTGACCAGGTTGTGCTGCGAGAACACCACATTCTTCGTCAGCGACTGATCGAACAGCGCTCCCCCGTACTTGGCCGTGTAGTACTCGGAGAACGATTTCTTGCCCCCGGCGCGCATGTAGTTATCGGTGTACTCCTGCATGCGCTCGAGCGGAAAGATTCCGGCCTTCGCCCTCTTGAGCACTACTTCGTTGATGTCGGTCGCGTAGATGCGCGAGCGGTCGTACAGCCCTTCCTCGCGCAGCAGCATCGCCATCGAATAGACCTCTTCGCCCGTCGAGCAGCCGGCGTGCCAGATGCGGATGAAGGGATAGGTGCGCAGCAACGGAACCACGTGCTCGCGGAACGCGACGTAGAAACCAGGATCCCGGAACATGGACGTGACGTTGATGGAGAGATCCAGCAGGAGCTTCTCCATCATTTCCGGCTCGTGGAGCACCCGCTCCTGGAGGGCGCTCACGCTCGCGAGTCCTTCCTCTTCGATGCGCTTCCACAGCCGGCGGCGAATCGACGCGTAGGCGTAAGCCCGGAAATCGAACCCGTAATGACGGAAGATCCCCTCCAGCAGCAGCTCGATCTCGATTCTCTCCAGATCGGGCTTGAACTCCTGCGGGCCGGGCTCCGCGCCGGTACTGGGCGCTTCCGCTATCTGTACAGCCATACTCGCAGCAGCGACAAGAGCTGCTCGGTATCGACGGGCTTGGTGATGTAGTCGGACGCTCCCGCCGCGATGCACTTCTCGCGATCACCCTTCATCGCCTTCGCCGTGAGCGCGATGATCGGCAGCGCCTTGAACTTATCCATCGCTCGTATCGCCCTTGTCGTCTCATAGCCATCCATTTCGGGCATCATGATGTCCATCAACACCGCATCGACATTAGGATCCTTCTTGAGCTGTTCGATCGCCTGCTTTCCGTTTTCGGCAAATCGCACGATCATGCCGTGATCCTCGAGCATGCTCGTCAGCGAGAAGATGTTGCGGACGTCGTCGTCCACCACGAGGATGTTCTTGCCGGCGACCACCGAGTCGGCATCGTGCAGGTGCTCGAGCATCTTCCGCTTCTGCTCAGGTAGCTTCGCCTCGATGCGGTGGAGGAAGAGCGCGGTCTCGTCGAGCAGGCGCTCGGGAGACTTTACGTCCTTCACGATGATCGTCTCCGCGTATTTCTTGATCTTCGTCTCGTCCTCCTGACTCAGCTCCTTGCCGGTGTAGATGATGATCGGAAGGTCGTGGTTGTCCGGATCCGATTTCACCTTCTCCAGAAGATCGAAACCGCTCATCTCGCCGCTATGGAGGCCGAGGTCGAGCACCATGCAGTCGAAGTGCTTCTCGTGGATCTTGGCGAGTGCTTCCTCCGCGGAGGCGACCGCGGTGATCTCGACATCATCGTGCGCGATCAGCTCTACGATGCTCTCGCGCTGCGCTTCGTTGTCCTCGACGACCAGCAGATTTTTCGGCACGGTGTCGATGAAACTCGCGATTCGGGCGAACGCCGTATCGAGCGCTTCCTTGCTGACCGGTTTGGCGAGAAAGGCAATCGCGCCCGCGTTGAGGCCCGCACGCTTCTGCTCGACGCCGGAAATTATGTGGACAGGGAGGTGTCGCGTCGCCGGATCGCGCTTGAGACGATCGAGCACTTCGAGCCCGTCCATTCCCGGCATATCGATGTCGAGAGTGATCGCATCCGGACGAACTTCGCGCGCGGCTGTAAGGCCGGCCTCGCCGTCCAGCTCGACCACCCCCTTGTAGCCCTTGTCACGCGCCATGTCGAGCAGAACCTTCGCGAAGTTCCTGTCGTTCTCGATGACGAGCACGGTACGATCACCCTCTTCGATGTTCTCTCTGTCATCGGCGATCACCGTTTGCGGCATTGCTCGACGCTCGGGCCGATACTGCAGCGCGTCACCGGTGGGTCGGCGCCGCTGGTCCCGACTCGCCACCTGTCTGACCGGGGTGGTTCGCCGCGGCGCTGTTTCCGTAATCCGGGGCACTGGGTAGGTCGGGCGTATCGGATCGCGGTCAGGTCCGTCCTGACGCGGGATGTACCGCGCCGGAAGGAACAAGGTGAAGGTGCTGCCCTGACCTTCCGCGCTCTCGACCCTGATTTCGCCGCCCAGCAGCCGCGCAATCTCGCGGCTGATCGAAAGTCCGAGACCTGTTCCACCATATTTGCGGCTCGTGGTTCCGTCCGCCTGCTGGAACGCCTCGAAGATCAGGCGCTGTTTGTCCTTGGCAATTCCGACGCCCGTATCTGCTACGGCGAACGCAATTACTTCCGGCGATCCTTCGAGCGTCGGATTCAGGAACCGGCGCCCCTTCTCCGCGCGACGAACGGTGAGAGTGACGTCTCCCTGTTCCGTGAACTTGAACGCATTGGACAGCAGGTTCTTCAGAACCTGCTGCAGGCGCCCGCCATCGGTGAGGATGGTCGGCGGAAGATCGGCGTTCAGCTCCACGTGGAAGCCAAGTCCCTTCTGATCGGCGAGCTGGCTGAAGCTGCGATCGACGAAATCCTTGACGTCTGCCATCGCAACTTCCGTCGGATTCAC
>DATHGO010000075.1:0-2110 GCA_035317585.1 Gemmatimonadaceae bacterium
GCGAACGCGGACAGGGAAGCTCTCGAGCGCACGATCGAGACGGGCGAGATGCACTATCGCTCGCGGACGCGCGGCTTGTGGCGAAAGGGTGCAACGAGCGGCAACGTGCAGAGGGTCGTTTCCCTCGCGCTCGATTGCGACGGTGACACAGTAGTTGCGCGCGTCCGTTCCGCCGGACCAGCCTGTCATACAGGAGCTGTGTCCTGCTTCGAGGATTCTGGGGGAGCCGCGACAATCTGGTCGGCGCTGGCGAAGAAAATCTCGATGCGCCGCGCGGAATTGAATGAGGAGTCGGTGGCTGATGTCCAATCAGAATCCGCCGGGCCGGGGAAACGGCGAAGCCACACGCGTGAACTACTTCTCGACCGGAATCTGCGTCTCAAGAAAATCGGTGAAGAGAGCGGCGAGCTGATTACCGCGTGCGCGGATGGAGACGCGACTCGCTCTACCGAAGAGGCGGCTGATTTGATCTACCACCTGGCGGTAGCTCTGGAGGCGGTTGGGAGCTCGCTCGATCGTGTCGCGGAAGTATTGTGGGAACGATCTCTCCCTCCCGCCTCCTAGGGCCCTACCGTTTGTCGTACTGAAGCGCGAGCCTAAGCTGCTCGATGGCCCTGTCGCAAGCCGCGATCGCGTTAACGCGATGCCCACCGAAGTCATGACTCGCGTGCTGCATGTCTGACTTGGCGCGCTCGAGCGCTGTGATGGCTTTCCGAATTTCCGGATGTGGTTCGCGCCGCTCGCGAGCGGCGGTTTGCGCGGGAACTGCCCGTTGCGGGACGACCGCGCCCTGGGACACGGGGATGGGTGATGCGAATGCGGATGATGTGGCGAACGCCGGGATCGAGATGCTCGCTGCCGCGGCTACGAGTGACATCCCGATTGTTGCAATAGACTTTCTCACGGTGGGCTCCTTTGAGAGGGGTTCACTAACTAGACGTATCGGGTTGTGACTCGTTAAGCCCGGAGGAATTACTTTATGGTCAATGCTGTCATGAGGATTACATGAACGTTCAGCTGTCGATGCCGATCCAAATGAATCGTTTGCGCTGGTATGCGATCGCGCTGCACTTGGTCTTAGCCGTCGCAGCCGCCGGACCGAGCGCGGCACAGGGGCGCCGGCCGATCACCGAGACGGACCTTTTCAAGTTCGTGTGGGCGGCCGATCCACAGATCTCTCCCAACGGATCGCAGGTCGCGTTCGTGCGCGTGACCGTAAACGAGGACAAGGATCGGTACGAGACGCAGATCTTTGTAGTCCCCGCCGATGGCAGCGCACCTCCGCGTCCGTTGACATCCGGACGCAACGACAAATCGCCGCGCTGGGCACCAAGCGGACGGGAGATCGCTTTCGTACGTACGCTGGAACCCGTCGATGGAAAGTCGAAGCCGCCGCAGATCTATCTGATCCCGATGGATGGCGGTGAGGCGCGGGCCCTCACCGACGCGCCAAAGGGCGCGGGGGATCCGGTGTGGTCGCCGGACGGGCGCACGATCGCGTTCAACTCCACTCCGGATACGGCGAAAGCCGATTCAGCGAAGAAGTCCGCCGCCGCCGATTCAACCCAGAAAAAGCACGTCAGCGATGTCCGCGTCATCACGCGCGCACAGTACCGGTGGAATGGTGGGGGCTATACCGACCCAACCGCGCATTCTCACATCTGGACCGTACCGGCGTCGATTGGCGCCACGGGAGCGCTCCCGACGTTCAAGCAGATCACCTTCGGCAATTTTGACGAGAGTGAGCCAGTGTGGTCACCCGATGGCTCGCGTCTCTACTTCACATCGAATCGACGGCTCGAACCCTACTACGATGAGACGGGCGCGGAGCTGTACTCCGTTCCGGCGAGTGGCGGCGCGACGGTCAAAGTCGCCGGCATCGACGGAGTCATCGGCACGATTGCTCCATCGCCCGATGGCAAACGCATCGCATTCACTGCTAACCAGAACGCGAAGCCGTTGCGCTTCTACAATCAGGCCGATCTTTTCGTGGTAGACGCTGCCCCGGGTTCTCAGCCGCGCAATCTGACCGCGAGCTACGATTACGATGTCGAGGGCGGACTCACCGCGGACCAGCATCCGCCGCGCGCCAGCTCCGGCGGCGGCGTCC
>DATHGO010000076.1:0-2490 GCA_035317585.1 Gemmatimonadaceae bacterium
TTCAGCAAGTCCGCGCGAGTTCGCGGCTGCGGCGACTCCGACAGCGTATCGACGAATCGACGCGTGAGCTGCAGAGCGTAGTCGTCAACGTGCCCGAGCACCGCGACGTCCTGTTCGGCGAGCTGCATGCGCTGCCGGTATGTCGTCGACCAGACACCTGCGAGCGCAAGCACCGCCGAGATGGATGCGGTGATTAGCGCCGTCCGAAAGGTGATCAGTCCGGGCAGACCAAATGCCATGCGCAGCATCCAGTACGCGGCCAGTAGCACCGCGAAGAGGAAGAGGAATAAAGGAATCTCCCACGAGAGCCAGAGACCCGGGGTAGAGCCCCACGGTGGTTGCCCGATTCCACGAACTATGTTCGACCCGAACGGAATCCCGATCCCGAGTGTCAGGAGAGCGCCCAGCGCTGCGTACGGGCGCGGCCAGCGGACAAGGGGATGCGCGCGAATGACTGCGTACATCGCCATAAGAATCAGCGCCGAGCTGATGCAGAGCGCTCCGGCGTTCGCCGTGAGAGGCCCGCCGAGTTTCGAGAAGTAATACGCCGGATCGAACAGGCGCGAAGTGTTCGAGAACGAGTTCCACGGAATGAGCGCAGTGATCGCGAGCCCCACCGCGACAGCGAAGAGCCGTTCCGCCAGAGCGCGTCTTTCCCGCCAGGCATAGATGAGAAACCCGAGGGCGAGAATTACGAGCGCTACGGCTCCTCGCGCGCGAAGCATTGATGCGCGGCGAAAGCTGACCTCGTCGGCCGTGGCGAGTCGCGGCAGCGCCCGCAGAATCGGTCTGCCATCGTCCGAGAGCACGACTGGTCCGGCACGCGCACTGGCTGGCGGCGAAAATTCGTAGGAAGCGACGCCCTGCGCCGGGGCCAGGTTGTCAGCCACCGACTCAGTGAGCTCATCCGCCGGCGGTGCAGTGTGCAGCACCGCCGACGCGACGGCGCGGCGGTCGCCGCGGGTGGTGACAACATTGAGGGTCGTATAAAACGGACTGAACGTTACGCTGACGGGGCTGACGACCGTATCGGGATCGACCCGCATTTCGCCCGACCAGGCGAATGGACGGTTGTGGTCGAAGAGGACGACAGACTCTCCATCCCTGCGGGGAGTTCGGGCGGAGAGAAACGAAAATGCGCCTTCAGGGTCGGGGGGCGCATCGAGCGCCCGAATCGCGCGCTCCTGGAGGCGTCCGCGCGTCTCGGCGAGAGCCCGTTCCAGCGCGCGCATGGCGCCCTCGGCCGCGACTACTCGCTCACTTCCGTTGGGCGGCAAAGGCCCGGACGTGCGTGGAAGTGCCGGCGTTCTGACCCACATCGCAATCAGGAAAAGCGGAATTGCGGCGGCCGCGAGTATTGCGCGTCGAGGCGGGCGTCCGCTGCTTACATTAAGACTACCAGCTGATGCGATGACTCTTCCCTCCTCCATTCCAGTTTCCGGACCGCTGCGGGTCAAGCAGCTCAATCCGGCGCAGATCAGTGCGATACTCGGCAATGATCCGCGACTCATCATTCCGATCGGGACCTGCGAGCAGCACGGTCCTCACCTTCCGCTCGGCTGCGACACGATAATCGTCGAACGGATGGCGGACGATCTGTCCGCAGAATATGGCGTGTTGCGGGCTCCGACGGTGGAGTACGGTGTGAACGTCGACACCGAGCGCGGGTTCACCGGTAATGCTTCGCTGAGAAAGAAGACTCTGCACCGCATGCTCAACGACCTGCTCGATTCGTGGGAAGCCACCGGCGTTCGTGAGTTCATTCTACTCACGGCGCACGGACACGATCCGCATCAGGAGGCGCTCGCGACCGTTATTACTACGGCGGCCCGTGTGAGGGTCGTCGATATGTTCGGCGTCAATCTCTCCGACCTCCTCGAAGGCCAGAAGGAAGCGATGCACGGAGACGAGGTCGATACCTCCATAATGCTTTTTCTGGCGCCGGAGCTGGTCAGTCTCGATCAGGCACAGGACTACATGATGTCGCGTGAGCAGCTCAGACGGTACAGACGCGGTTGGCTCACCGTTCCGAGCGGAAGCGCGGGCTCCATCGGGAGGCCCTCGCTCGCGTCGGCGGAAAAAGGGAAGCTCATTTACGACCGCATCTACTCCAAGATCAGCGACCGCATCTTTCTGGCGCCGGCCTCGACCGAGTAAGATCGCGGACCGCGCCCCAACCGGATTCGCTGATCGCGCGAGGCGAGAACTGCCGCAGGCCTGCGTTAATTCAATCTTAAGGAAACTCGGTGTGTTCCGAGCTGAAACTCTGTTGTATAGTTGCCCGTAAGTGTTCGAAAAGCCCACCTCTTCTATAATGATACGATCACTGCTTTTCATAACTCTCGTGGCAGGAGCCGTGCAGGCATCCGCCCAGGTTGTTCAACGCGATTCGACCGGCCAATCCACTCTCACGATCGATCAGGCTGTCGAGCTCGCCCGCCGCAACAACCCCGAGCTCCAGCAGATTCAGAATAACCGCATCAACGCGCG
>DATHGO010000077.1:0-4793 GCA_035317585.1 Gemmatimonadaceae bacterium
TCCGATGATCACGTTCGGCACGAATCCATCGATGGCGATCCCCATCGACGGACGTGTGCCCGACCCGAGCGATGCCGAAAGCCGAGCTGAGCGCGCGGATCTCGACAAGGCTCTTCGTTACATGGCGCTCGAGCCGGGACAATCGCTACTCGGCCGCGCCGTGGATGTCGTGTTTGTCGGGAGCTGTACCAACTCTCGCATCTCCGATCTCCGCCAGGCGGCAGCGGTGATGCGCGGACGGCACGTCGCGGCCGGCGTACGAATGCTCGTCGTTCCCGGGTCCCAGAACGTAAAACGCGAAGCCGAAGCCGAGGGACTCGATCGCGTTTTCCTCGAGGCGGGCGCGGAATGGCGGGAAGCCGGCTGCTCGATGTGCATCGCAATGAATGGCGATCAGCTCGAGCCCGGTCAGAGCGCGGTGAGCACCAGCAATCGCAACTTCGAAGGACGTCAGGGGAAGGGAGGACGGACATTTCTGGCCAGTCCCCTCACCGCGGCCGCGACCGCGGTGAGGGGCGCCATCGCCGACGTGCGGAGTCTTTCGTGAGAGCGAAAGTGATGGAGCCGATCACGGCACTGACGTCTTCCTGTGTCGTGCTGCCGGCCGAGAACGTGGACACGGATCAGATCATTCCGGCGCGATTTCTCAAGACGATCGAGCGTCGTGGACTCGGCGCGCATCTCTTCGCCGACTGGCGCGTTGACGAGCATGGTCAGCCGCGTCCCGAGTTTCCGCTGAACTCGCCGGATGCGCGAGACGCGTCGATCCTAGTCGCCGGTCACAACTTCGGCTGCGGATCATCTCGCGAGCACGCACCATGGGCACTCCTCGATTTCGGCTTTCGCGTGGTGATCAGTACCGGCTTCGCCGACATCTTCCGGAACAACGCACTCAAGACGGGATTGCTTCCGGTGGCTCTGTCGACGCCCGCGCATTCGATGCTGCTGGAGCAGCTCGCCGAATCGCCGCGCGCGCAGGTTACAATTGATCTGGAAACCCAGACCGCGACGCTCCCCGACGGCACGGCGCACGCTTTTGTGGTGGATCCGTTCGCCCGGCACTGTCTCCTAAACGGCGTCGACGAGCTCGGGTTCCTCCTCGAACAGGACGCCGCGATCGCCGCCTACGAGTCGACGCATACCAGCCGCGTGTGCACCAGCTGACGATTGCGCTGCTGCCGGGCGACGGGATCGGCCCGGAGGTAGTCGCCGAAGGTGTCCGCGTGCTCCGCGCAGTGGCGGAACGGTGGGAGCATGCGATCGAGTTGCGCGAGGGTTTGATCGGCGGCTGCGCGCTCGATGCGCGCGGCACGCCTCTACCGTCTGAAACAATCGAGCTTTGCAAATCCGCAGATGCCGTGCTGCTCGGCGCCGTCGGTGGTCCGCGCTGGGATAATCCCGACGCACGTCTGCGGCCCGAGCAAGGTCTGCTCGGGCTGCGTCGAGAGCTGCAGGTGTACGCCAATCTTCGACCAGTGACCGTGCATCCATCGCTTGCCGCTGCCTCGCCGCTACGCGCAGAGCGGCTGGAAGGTGTGGACCTGGTCTTCGTGCGTGAGCTCACAGGTGGCATCTATTTCGGCGAAAAGCGCCGCGAGAAAGTGCTCGGCGGCGAGCGCGCGGTCGACGAGTGCGTGTACACGACATTCGAGATCGAGCGCGTGACACGGGTAGCCGCGCAGCTCGCGCGCGCCCGGCGGCGCAAGCTGACGTCCGTGGACAAGGCGAACGTGCTCGAGACTTCGCGGCTCTGGAGATCGACCGTCACTCGCGTGTTGCGCGATGAGTTCCCCGATGTCGCGCTCGACCATCTGCTGGTGGACGCGTGCGCGATGCAGCTATTGCGCGATCCTCGCAGCTTCGATGTGATAGTCACGGAGAACATGTTTGGCGACATCCTCACGGACGAGGCGTCGATGCTGGCCGGATCCCTGGGCGTGCTTCCATCGGCGTCGCTGGGCGACGACACCGCAGTGCGAAATGCGGAACGCCCGCGCGCGCGGCGCGGACTGTACGAGCCGATCCACGGCTCCGCGCCCGACATCGCCGGCCGCGGGATCGCGAATCCCATCGGCACGATTCTCAGCGTGGCGCTGATGCTCAGACATTCATTTGCCCTGGAGCAAGAGGCGCGCGCAGTGGAGCAGGCCGTCTCTGAAACGATCGAGGAGGGCCGTGTGACGGTCGACATTGCGCCGACAGGAGCAATGTCCTACTCGACCGTAGATGTAGGCCGCGCGATTGCGGCAGCGCTGTCCAACGCCGTGTCGGCGTAAGCTGACGCCGTGTTTCTAGCTCTCCTCCAGGCGCCGGCCGCTGCGTCTCACGGCGACACCTTGGCGGCTGCTGCATCCCACACCGACACATTGGCGCCCGTCGTCCTGGCGCTCGCCGTCATTCTCGCCGCCGCAAAGCTCGGTGGCGACGCCGCTGAGCGCATCGGCCAACCCGCGGTGCTCGGCGAACTCGTCATCGGAGTGCTCGTCGGAAATCTTTCACTGCTCGGCGTGGATTGGTTCCAGTTCATCACCGCCAATGCCACGATCGGGGTGATAGCGCAGCTAGGCGCGGTCATCCTGCTCTTCGAGGTCGGGCTCGAGTCCACCGTCCGCGACATGATGCAGGTCGGGATGCGCTCGCTGGCGGTGGCTGTGCTCGGCGTCGTCACGCCGTGGGCACTTGGCTGGTGGGTGGGCGCGCTGCTGTTGCCCGAGCATAGCGTCTACGTCCACGCATTCCTTGGCGCCGCACTCACCGCGACCAGCGTCGGAATCACCGCCCGCGTCCTCAAGGACCTGGGGCACGCTCAGTCGCCGGAAGCGCGCATCATCCTTGGCGCAGCGGTGATCGACGACGTGCTCGGACTGGTCGTGCTCGCCGCCGTCGCCGCCGTCATCGCGGCGGCGGACTCGGGGGGGACACTCTCCTACGGCGCGCTGGTGCTCGTACTCGGGAAGGCACTCGTCTTTCTGTTCGGCGCGCTTTCGCTCGGCGTCGTGTTCTCGCCGAAGCTGTTCAGCTTTGCGTCAAAACTGCGGGGAAGTGGTGTGCTGCTCGCGACGGCGCTCGTCTTCTGCTTCACGCTCGCGTGGATGGCATCGGCCATCGGGTTGGCACCGATTGTCGGAGCCTACGCCGCGGGGCTGATCCTGGAGGACTTGCACAACCGCGACTTCGCGGCAAAGGAGGAGCGGAAGCTTGAGGAGCTCGTCCGGCCGATCTCTTCCTTTCTCGTTCCCGTCTTCTTCGTGCTGATGGGAATGCGCGTCGACCTGAGCACTTTCATGAGACCGGAGATCCTCGGCCTGGCGGCGGTGCTGACGCTGGCGGCGGTTGTTGGAAAGCAGGCCTGCGCCCTCGGCGCGCTGGGCTCGAAGCTCGACTGGCTTTCGATCGGGATCGGGATGATTCCCCGCGGTGAGGTGGGATTAATCTTCGCCAACATTGGGCTGACGCTCGTCGTGCGCGGGGAGCACATCATCGATGCGGCGACGTACTCGGCGGTCGTGATCATGGTGATGTTGACGACACTGATCACGCCGCCGGCGCTCAAGTGGAGTCTCGGGCGGGGAAGGACAACCGCAAACTGAACGGGTGACTGATAACTACAACAGAACGGGTGCGAGACGTCAGTAGCGTAGATGCCAGTGATCAGTTCACCACGCCCAGACTTCCCTCGGTGGTCCTAAGGTACAGACCTTTGATTGTGCTCTCTGACACGCGTCGGTAGCGTCCCGACGTCGTGAACTGAAAGCTGGTATCTATGCTTTCTGACAACTCGCACCCGTTCAGTTTGCAGTTGACAACTCGCACCCGTTCTGTTGCAGTTGTCGTTTCCGGCCTCAGTAAACGAAGATGACATTAGCCGCAACGGTGGTCTGTTTGTCGGCGAGCGTCCCCCGCTTGGTAAGAATCGGTTGGTTCGCCTTGTCGTAGCGCACCTCTCCGCGGAGCAGGACGTGATCGGTGAACTTGTACGCTGGCGTTAACGTCCCCTCCGAAAGGGTCGCGTTGGTGCCAGTTCCGAGGCGCACACCATCTTCGTCGCGAAACGTCTCGCCGCGCAGCGCGACGGAGAATTTGCTCGTCAGCGCGTACGTCGCGTAGCCGGCGATCCCCTTCCACGTCGCGTCTGATCCCGGGTTCACGAGGCTCGTGCCGTTTTCCTTCCCATAGTCTCCATTCAAGCCAAGCGTCAGCGTGTTGGTCGGCTTGAGAATGGCCACCAGGTCGAACACGTTGCGGTTCGAGTGGTTGTTGTTCGCGAGCTCCGGCCCCCCGATCCAGTTCAGCAGCACCTGGAGCGGCGCGACCGGAGTCAGAGCGAGCTGGGCCCCGACAGACTTCGAGCGATTATTGTCGCGCAGGAGGTCCCACCCATTCACGACCTCGACCATCCCGGCCACCTTGCTCGAGAAGGCGTAGCTCGCCTTGACTCCCGTGTGCGTGAACGGAATGGCGTAGCCGAAGAGGATCGAGCGGCTGTAGTTGTCATTGTAGCCGTCGTATCCTTCGATCAACTCGTAGCCCATGTGCGTGACGAACTTCCCAGCATCGAAGCGCAGTCCGGAACCGAGGGGCGCGATGTAGCTCGCGAACGCCTGCTGCAGGTCGAACTGGGCAGCATTCTGGTCCTGTGTCTTCGTGATCTGCGGAATCGAATTGCCCGCGGCCAAGTCCACGCGGAAGCCGGCGTCGTTCGGCTTGGTGGCTGCGATCTGCACCACCAGCTCGGCGACGTCGAGGTTGAAGGAGTTGTCACTGAAGTCGAAGACGCGGTAGCTGCTCGCGCC
>DATHGO010000078.1:0-4162 GCA_035317585.1 Gemmatimonadaceae bacterium
CTGAGCACGACGTACGCGATGATACGTTCGCCCCGAATCGGATCGGGTTCGGTTGCAATCGCCGTTTCGAGGATGTCGCCCGAGGCATAGAGCACGTCTACGATCTCGTCGGGCCCGATGCGGAAGCCCAGCGATTTGATCATCCGGTCGCGCCGCGAGACATAATAAAGAAGGCCCTCAGAGTCGCGGCGAACCAAATCGCCGGAATGCACGACGCGCCCGGTAACGCCGGCACCCTCACGAGAAACACGGAAGGTCGCCGCGGTCAGTTCTTCGTCCTCCCAATAACCTTCGGCCATCGTTGGCCCGGAGAACACGAGCTCGCCGATTTCGCCAGGCGCGCAGGGCTCACCGTCTTCGCCAACGATCAGGATCGATGCACCGGGGACTTCGCGGCCCATTGAGTTCGGATGCAAATCGACTTCATGCGGAGCGAGGAAAGTGCTCCGGAAAGTCTCCGTCATACCATACTGAAGAAAGAGGCGTGCGTGGGGCTGCGCTGCGCGGAGCTGGCGCACCGCGTCAACGGGAAGATGTCCTCCGGCACTCTGGAGAACGCGAAGCGATTCGATTGGTTCCGCGCCAAACGTTGGCGTCGCGAGGAGCTGGAGCCAAAGCGGCGGCACAGCGGCCATGACTGTCACGCGCTGCTCGCGCGCTTCGGCGACGATCTTCGCCGCAAGCGACGAAATGGAGACTACGAGCGTCGACTTCGTCCACATGGCGCAAAGGAGCTGGTTCAACCCGTAGACGGAGCTGAATGGCAGGAGGCTGAAGATCCGTTCATCGTTCCCGAGCTCGAGATAGCCCACCACCATCTCGATGGCGGAGAGCATTGCCCAGTGAGAGAAGACGACACCCTTGGGGAGGCCCGTCGAACCCGAGGTGAAAATGATCTGCGCGATTCCCCCCTCGCCGGGCGGGCGAGGACTCCAGTCGAGGTTCCTTTCAGTGGCGATCGTCGCGATGTCGATCAAATCAGCGTCAGTCTCAAGCATCCGCGGATGCTCGGCGAGGAGCGCTTTCGACGTGAGCAGCACGCGGGCGGTTGATCGGCGGAGGACGTATTCAACCTGTCGTGGCCGCGAACGTTCGTTGACGACGATCGCCACCGCGCCGGCGGCAATCGCGCCAAAATAGGCGGCGACCGCTTCAGGACCGCGGTCCGCAAGGACAGCGACGCGGTCGCCGCTCTTCACGCCTCGATCGACGAGTGCCGCTGCCACCGACGATGCCCGCCTGCGCAAATCCCCGTAGGTGGTCGTCTCGCCGGACATGACGATCGCGGGACGATCGCCTGCCGCTGCCGAGGCGTCCCACAGCAGATCAGCGACAGTACGTGGCCGAACGCTCCGGGTATTCATCGCGCACGAAATCGGCGCTATCCGGCGACGACTTTGATGCTCTCCCGGTCCCAGGTGACCGTCGCGCCGCCTTTGAGAGTGCCGTTTCCACTCAGCACCTGTGCGCATTCGTCCATCGACGCTGTGCCTTCCTTGGGAAGGCGATGGGTCTGCACGAGCGCGTCAAGATAACGCTCGATACCGCGCTGGGCCGCGAACAGACACGGCGTGCTGTAGATGACGATGGACGCTCCGGCGTCTTCCAGTTCACTGAAGCGCCAGTTCGGGGATTTTCCGCCGTGCAGCTGATTCACCATGATGGGCACGCGCACGTGCGACCGAACCTTGGCGATGGTGTCGAGGTCGCGGATCGCCTCGACCATCACGCCGTCGGCGCCCGCTTCGGCGTAGGCTATCGCGCGCTCAATCGCCTCGCCTGGATCTGATGCGTCGGTGCGTGCGATGACGAAGATGCTGGAGCGGGTCTCGATGACTCTCGACAGCTTGACGAGGTATTCCTCGATCGGAAGAATGATCTTGCCTTCGAAGTGGCCGCAGCGACGTGGGCGCTTCTGATCCTCCATCATGACGGCGGACAGGCCGTTCGATTCGAGATTGCGGATGGTGTTTGCAGCGACCACCTCATCGCCGAAGCCATCATCAACGTCGACCAGGATGTGGGTGTTGGGCAGGGCGTGACGGATCTTTGTCGCGAACTCGGTGATGTCATGCCAGTTTACATACCCGACGTCGGGAAGCCCGTAAGCGCTCGCCGAATAGCTGTATCCGCTGCAGAACACACCCTCGAACCGTTCGGCCGCGATCAGCGCTGAAAAGACGTCATAGACGCCGATCAACGGCAGCATGCGCTTTGTCTGAATGCGACGACGGAACTCGTCGCCCGCTACCGGTCCCGCAAAGTATCTTGACATCGCTACGTCCTGTTTCGGGTGATCGCCGACGAAATCGTCAGCACTTCGAGAGAATTCGACACGGTTACGCCTGGCTACCAGCCACTGTGTCGGAACAGCACCACTGGAATCGTCATCGACATGATCCGCAGGTCTTCGCGGACGCTCCGGCGCTGGATGTACTCGAGATCGTAGGAAACCTTTTGTCGCACGTCGTCGAGGCACGCATCGTAGGCCTGATTCACTTGTGCCCATCCGGTGATTCCAGGCTTCACACGCTGCCGCATGTGATATTCCGGTATGCTCTGACGCAGCTCCGCAAATATCGTCGGCCGCTCAGGCCGTGGCCCAACGATGTTCATGTCGCCGCGAATGACGTTGTAAAGCTGAGGAAGCTCGTCGAGCCGAGTCTTGCGGATCACGCGACCGATCGGCGTCACGCGTGGGTCTTTGGGCCGAGCCCAAACGGCGCGACCATCCGCTTCGGAGTCGATCGCCATCGACCGGAACTTGTACATCACGAATGGTTTGCCGCCCTGATCGTTCCTGCGACGGTCGTCGGTGTCGTGGCGCTTGTAGCGCCGATCGACTCCGACGCGCGTTTGCGAATACAGGACCGCACCGCGCGACGTGAGCTTCACAAGCAAGGCTACGATGACCATCAGCGGCAATGCCGCCACTAATCCGATCAAGGCAATAACGACGTTTACCACTCGAGTGGCGGTTTCCGACCCCTCGCGCGGTCGCACGTCGACCAACTCCAGCGTGGCAGTATCGGGAGCGTCAGACCGCACGAGCTGGAGTTCGAACCCGGCATGCGCAGCAGGCCAGTCCTGGATCTCCAGAGATTCGCTCGGGGCTGACAAGGCGACTGCGTGGTGACTCGAGACTGCAGCCTCCATGACTCGACTTCCTCCTGTGTGACGGACCTTACTTTTGGCGAGGAGGCGAGCCGGGGACGGCATCGCCCACGTAGGCCGGCAATGCAGTCGGTGTGCTCAGCGGACCGAACTTGTACCGTCGTTGCAAGACGTTCGGGCCCAATCACTTAGCCGTTCCGGCAGAACTCTCTATCTGACCGGTTCCGTTGGAGATGTAGCGGATGGCCCACAGTTGACGGGTGAGCCGCCGCAACACACCGGCTGCAGCGGCGCCTAGTGCGCGGCTATTTCTACCAGGTCTCTGGTCGACGGCGAGTCGTCGACGGCGTAGCCTGCGGAGTAGGCCGCGTAGTACTGGATTTCCCCATGTGCTGGCACGTCGTTCAGCACTGAGCCGAGGACGTAGACGGGCAGGCGATCAAGAAGAGCCAGCTTGGCAGAGGCAAGACGTCGCTCCGTGCGCCCCATTCGCAGGACCAAAAGAAGATTGCCGGTCGCGGCCGAAAGCGCGAACGCGTCGATGCCGGCCGCAAGCGGTGGCGTATCGACTATCACCACATCGAACGACCGAGAGAGTTCATCCATGAGGTTCTTCAACTTCGCTGATGCAAGCAGCTCCGGATTTATCCCATTGCGCTGGCCGGAGCTTATCAAGGACAGGTTGTTGTGCGATGTGGCCTTTACGAGCTGGGATTCGGGCAGCTTGCCGAGCAGGTATTCCGTAAGCCCGCCTTTGCCTTTCAGACCAAAGGTCTTGTGCAGTGATCCACGCCGTGTGTCGCCGTCTATGAGGAGGGTGCGCAAGCCGGCCTCAGCATACGACAGCGCCAGATTGGACGAGATCAGTGATTTGCCGTCGCCAGGGGCTGCGCTCGTGACGGCGACCCTTACACGATCGCCGCGTGCACTGTGCATGATGTGCAAGCGCAGCGCGCGAAAGGACTCGAGGAACTGAACAACCTGCTCGGGGTTCGTTGTGTCTGCACCACGCCTCGGGATGCGAGGAACGGCACCCGCAATCACGAGC
>DATHGO010000079.1:0-2204 GCA_035317585.1 Gemmatimonadaceae bacterium
CCGCCTTCTCTTTCGGCGACGGCAGCGCCTCTCCGGAAGCACTTGCCGCGCGCGCAGCATCACTCGGCTACACCGCCATCGGGATCACCGACACCGCCGATCTGGGCGGGATCGTCCGCTTCGGACTGGAGGCACGCCGGCAGAATTTGAAACCCATTGTCGGCGCCGAGCTCAACGTCGATGGATGTCCCGCCGCCTTTCTGGCGCGGAGCAAGGAGGGATTCAACAACCTCGCATCTCTCGTCACGAGATCACGGGTGGGCGAGCTCTCGACGTGGCAGAAGGGGGACGGAAAAAAGACGCGCGGACGCCCGCGCATCTCGTGGCAACAGGTAGCGGAGCGGAGTGAAGGACTGCAGGTGTTGACCGGTCCGGCGTCCGGGCCGGTCGCATCCAGTCTCCGCGCCGGCGACTACAGAGGTGCGGAGCGTACGCTCTGTCGGTGGCGCGAAGTCTTCGGCGACAGACTCGCGGTCGAAGTGCAGCTGCATCACACGAGTGGAAACGAAGCGGCGCTTGCCTCCGCACTGATCGAGCTGGCGGAGCGGCACGGGGTGCCGTGGGTGATCTGTCAGGAACCCCGCTACATCGACAACGATAGCCGGCTCGTTCACGATGTGCTCACCGCCTTGCGATACGACATCACCATAGATGAGGCGCTGGCCAGGGGGCTGCTGCATCCGAATGGCGAGTGGCGTCTCGCTTCTCCGGAGCAGATGGCCGCGCGCTGGAAGGGGCGCGAAGCGGGACTCGAGGAGAGCGAGCGAATCGCAGCGGAGTGTGATTTCAGCCTCGCCTGGGTGAGACCGCCGCTGCCGAAGTTTCCGGTTCCCGCCGGCCACGACGACGACACTTTTCTGCGCGAAAAAGTTTTCGAGGGGGCACAAGAGCGCTGGGGGGAGCTCGACGACAAGCAAACCGCGCAGCTCGAGCACGAGCTGAGGGTCATCGGCAATCTGGGCTTTGCCGGGTTTTTTCTGGTGATGTGGGATGCGGTGCACTTCGCCCGGGAGAAGGGAATTCTCTGTCAGGGGCGCGGCAGCGCCGCGAACTCGGCGGTGGCGTACTGCCTCGCCATCACGGCGGTGGATCCGGTGAAGCACGGGCTTCTGTTCGAGCGCTTTCTCTCCGAGATCCGGGTTGATGGACAGACCGAAGCTCCCGACATCGACGTGGACATCGAGCACGACCGGCGCGAGGAGGTGCTGGACTACGTCTACGGGAAATACAACCGCGCGCAGGCGGCGATCACCTGCATCGTGCAGATGTACCGCGGACCCAACGCGATCCGCGATTCAATGCGTGCCTTCGGTTATCCGGTGGAGATGGCGAACAACATCTCCAAAAGGATCCACTGGAGTGATCCGATAGAAGGAGCGAAGTACATCGAGGAGATTCTCGCGCCCAAGCTGGGGCTCGATTTCGCCAATCCACGCGGCAAGGCAACTCTGGCGGCGATGGCGGCGTTCGAGGGAGTGCCTCGTCTTCGCTCCACGCACGTCGGTGGATTCGTGCTATCGTCGGCTCCACTCGGCGACTACATGCCCGTCGAGCACACCACGATGGGACGCACGATCATTCAGTTCGACAAGGACGACCTCGATGCCGTCGGCGTGCCGAAGTTCGATTTCCTCGGACTCGGCGCTCTCTCGCTGGTGAGACGCGCGTTCGACATGATCGAGGTTCGCACCGGAACCAGACCGGAGATGTACAAGCTGCCGCCCGACGACCCCGAGACATACAACCTGATCGCGACCGGCGAGACGATCGGCACCTTCCAGATCGAGAGCCGGGCGCAGATCGCTTCTGTGCTACATACAAAGCCAGATCGATTGTACGACATCGTAGTGCAGGTGGCGCTCATTCGGCCCGGTCCGATCCAGGCGAATTTCGTGCATCCCTACACGGCGCGGCGGCGGGGGCTCGAGCCCGTGACGTACCTGCATCCCGATCTGGAGCCGATTCTCAAGCGCACGCAGGGAATCCCGATCTTCCAGGAGCAGGCGATGGCGATCGCCATGAAGCTCGGTGGCTACTCGGCGGCCCAGGCCGACGAGCTGCGACGCACGATGGGGCACATCCGGAAGGTCGAGAAACTGCATCGCGTGCTGGAGCAGCTGCGCGCGCGCATGGTCGAGCGCGGAGTCGAGGAGCCGGTTGCGGCCAGGATCGCCGAGGATCTCAAGAGCTTCGCCAACTACGGA
>DATHGO010000080.1:0-18926 GCA_035317585.1 Gemmatimonadaceae bacterium
GGAGAGCAGGAAGTCCGCGCATGGACAATCCACCACGGAGATACCGCACCAAAAGCGGCCGCGGTGATACACACGGACTTCGAGCGCGGATTCATCCGCGCGGAGACCGTCTCCTACGACTCATTCGTGGGGAACGAAGGCTGGAAGGGCGCGCGCGAAAAGGGCGCGGTGAGGTCAGAAGGAAAGGAGTACGTCGTCCAGGACGGGGACGTGCTCCTTTTCCGGTTCAACGTGTAGCTCCTGCACGGCGTAAAAAGACCGGGATCCGAGATCTTAACTTTCCACCGTGCTACTGAGATCTCGGATCCCGTTCCTTTGCAGTTGTTTCTCTAGTTGCTAGGGTGGACTTGATCGCGGATCTCTCCGGCACCGTTCGCCGATGTGTGAACGTTCACGTACGCCTTCCCGTTGTTGAACAGCACTCTCAGCGAATCGAGCGAAATGTTCGCGTTGTTCGCATTGGTGATGCTTCCGTGCGCGACTTCTCCATTGACCGTTCCTGTCGCGACGTTTGGAAGGAAGAGGTTGATGATGACGCTGGCGTTCACGCCGGCTGCTGCAGGTCCGTGGATATGCGACGCTATGACACCCGTCATGTTGGTCAGTGTCAGCGTCCAGTCGATCTCGGTGCCGAGATCCACAAACGTCGCGACACCAGTTCCCGTCGTCGTCTTGGCCGGCACTTCGTTGGCCGGGGACAAGGTGGCGACGTAGGTCTTGTTCGTGGGGGCGGTGCTATCAGATCCGCAGCTTGTCGCAACGGCAGCTACGGCAACCGCCGCAATGAAACCAAGGGCTAGCGTGCTAACTGTTCTGCGCATGTAACCTCCGGGAGAGCGCAATTCCGAACCTACCCTTCTTTCAGGGCCCGGAAACCCCGCCTTGGGCAGAGAGCGACGTACGCGCGGCGGGCGGTGCGTCCTCAGCGGCGGATGGACCCACATCACCGGCGAATGGACGTCCCCCAGAGGAGACGGCCAAGCCCGGTGAGTAAGGCCGCCTTAGTAGCTGGGCTTCGTCGGCGCCTTTTTTCTTGTAGTGGTTTTCTTGGTGGCCGGCGTCGAAGCCGTTGTTTTAGTCGTGGTGTCGGGCGCCATCGTACTAGTGCTCGATGCTGTGGTCGTGTCGGCTGCGGGCGTCGAGACTGCCGCCGTATCTGCGGCGTAATTGTCTTTCTTGGCGCAGCCGGACGCTGCTACCGAGCCCAAAATCATTGCGACAACAACCGCGCGCCCAGTGGATATCATTCGCACGAAGCCCTCCTCTCTGTGACCCCGCCGGATTGCGGTCACGGATGAGCAAATCGGCCGACCGGCGCGGCGCTAATACCTTTATCGAGGGCAACAAAAGTGCCGACCAGGTCACTCAAGTGCAGTGCCCGGATCAAACAGCGTCCGTTGCTCTGCGCGCAGCAAGCGTTTAACTTCCGCTCTCACAACGGCCACCACAGTGGCCTTCACACCTTCCTCCCACTTCGGCAACCAGATGGGGGGCGGTTTACGACCAAAAGGAGGATTGCCTAGTGCCTCGCACATACGAGGCGGTTTACATCTTCGACTCGACTCTCGAAGACGCCGCCATCAACGAAAAAATCGCGCGCTTTCACGGATTGCTCGGTGCCAAGGAGCAACCGGAGGTCGCGCATTGGGGTCGGCGACAGCTCGCCTACTCCATCGGTCCCCGCGAAAACGGCTATTACGTCGTCTCCAAGTTTGCGACCGAGCCCACCACCCTGCCTGAGTACGAGCGCGCCCTCAAGCTCGACGACGGCGTCATCCGCTACCTCATCACGCTGCACGAGCACGAAGTCGGCGCTCCGCCGCAGTCCGAGGAAGACCTGGCCGCGGCAACGCGCCGTGACGACGATGACGACGACGAGGATTGATCAATGAGAAGACCACAAAAAAGCTGCCCATTCTGCGAGAGCCGCGTCCGCTGGGTCGACTACAAGGACGACCGCACGCTCGGACGCTTCATCACCGATCAGGGGAAGATCCTTCCCTCCCGGCTAAGCGGCACGTGTGCCCGTCACCAGCGCCAGCTCTCGACGGCGATCAAGCGAGCCCGCTTCCTCGCGCTCATTCCCTACATCCGCGGTCACCAGGCCTAGATGGCCGCGGCCGCCACGCCTGCAGCGAAAACTCAATCGTGGCGACCGCTGTTTTGGGGGTTGGCCGCATTTCTCGTCTGCCCCTTTCTTCCATTTTTCGAGCTGATCATACCGGTCCAGCAGACGCTGCTCTTGCTGGTACCTGTCATCGCGGCCTGCTCGATTGTGGGTTGGAAGGTCGGTGGACGAGCGGCCTTCGCCCTGATCTGGATCGCGCTTTCTGTCTGGATGCTGCTTCAACCCGCGGGTCCTCCCGGCACGCAGTACGACCAGATGGCGCGTGGCTGGGCGATCCTGCTGGCGGCGAGCTTCGGCCTCGTCAGTCTGTGGAGCACAGCCATGCCCTTTTTCTCAAGGGCGCTGTTCTCGGTGGGTCTGGCCGCCGGAATCGGGTTTCTGATCGCACTCTCGTCGCCGAGCGGAATCGCAAGATTCCAGCACGCGGCAGGCGAGGAGCTGACAAGGAGAGTCTCGAACACTATCGAGAAGATCGAGGAAGGGCGAAACACGCCGGAGTGGAGCGAAGTCGCGAAACGCGCCCCGGCGCTCGACAACTGGGACGAGGACAGCGAAGCGATGATGCGGGCGATTCCCACTCGGGCCGCCTCGCTGCTCCCGGCGCTTCTTGCGCTGGAGTCACTCGCCGCGCTGGCGCTTGGATGGGTCGCCTATCGTAGACTGTCTCCGGTTCAGATCGGACCGCCTCTCAGCCCGCTGATCGACTTCACCTTCAACGATCAGCTGGTCTGGGGTCTCGCGGTGGGAGCCACGCTCTGCCTGCTGCCGGCGTTCGCGGACGGAAGGAATGCCGGCTACAATCTGTTGCTGTTTTTCGGCACTTTGTACCTGATTCGCGGCATCGGGGTTCTGGCGTGGATGGCGCGTGGCCGCTACGTGTACATCCTGATCCTCAGCCTCATACCTCAGATTTTCGTGATAGTTACCCTCGCCCTGGGCTTGGGTGACACCTGGCTCGACATCCGCAAGCGCACCAAAACGGGCTGAAGGTTCGGTTCAGCACCGCTTTATGCTAGAATTACTCGTTCTCAACGATCACTGAAGGGAAATTCCGCCAATGGAAGTCATACTCAGACAGGCAGTTGAAAAGCTCGGTCATCCGGGCGACATCGTGAAGGTTTCCGCCGGTTATGCGCGCAACTATCTGCTGCCGCGCGGCTTTGCGTACGAGGCTACGGCGGGCAACCGCAAGCGCATCGAGCAGGAGCGTCAGCGCCTGGAGCAAGCTGAAGAGGCGAGGCGGGGCTCCGCCTCAGAGCTCGCGACAAAGCTGGAGCAGGTCTCGCTGACCTTCTCAGCCCGCGTCGGTGACGAGGGCAAGCTCTTCGGCTCGGTGACGTCCTCGGACATCGCGCACCAACTCGATGCGCAAGGATTTCAGATCGAGAAACGGCAGATCGACCTCCACGAGCCGATTCGGGCACTTGGAGTCTATCGAGTGCCGATCCGCCTCCACGCGGATGTCCATCCCGAGATCAAGGTCTGGGTCATCAAGCAGTAGGCGCAAAAGGAAGCAAGACCTGGCCGCGTGTCCTACAGCGCGGCCAGGTCTTTTTGCGTATTTACAATTGGCGTGCGAAATGCGACGTAGAACCCCTCACGGAACTTTCACGCGACAGATAAGCTACATACCAGATATGCGGCGCTTCCCGCCGCTATTGAACCTTCACTGAACCGCATGGCCACATCCTTACCATCTGTAACCGCCCGCGAAGGCGCGCAAAGAGTGCAGCGCGCCGCCCAGCTTTGCCTGGATATGAGAGCGAACGACGTCGTGCTGCTGAACCTGGCCGGCGTCACGGACATGACTGACTACTTCGTCATCGCGAGCGGGACCTCCGATACCCACGTGAGATCGATCGGCGAGCACGTGATCTCGGAGATGAAGAAAGCTGGACTGACCGTGCATCATACTGAAGGATTGCAACAGGGCCGCTGGGTGCTGCTCGATTTCTTCGATTTCGTAGTTCACATCTTCCATCCGACGCTTCGGTCGTTCTACCAGATAGAACGACTCTGGAGCGATGCGGAAACAGTGGCGCTGGAACCACAGGAGTAGCGAAAAAATGAAAGCGGCACGTATTCTGGCCACCTTGGCCGTCTTGCTGTGCGCGACTCGCCTCGATGCGCAGCAGTACTTCGGAATGAACCAGGTGCAGTACAAGCACTTCAACTGGCAGGTAATCGAGACCGAGCACTGGCTCGTTCACTATTATCCCGAAGAGAGAGCAGGCGCGATGGACGCGGCCCGCATGGCCGAGCGCTCGTACGCGCGGCTTTCCAAAGTCCTCGATCACCAGTTCCGCGAGAAGAAACCGCTCGTTCTCTTCGCCTCGCGAGCCGAGTTCGGACAGAACAACGTCACGGGCGATCTGGGTGAAGGAGTGGGAGGCGTAACCGAGTACGCTCGGGGCCGCATGATTCTGCCTCTCACGGGAGATCTCGGCAGCTTCGAGCACGTCCTCACGCACGAAATGGTGCACGAGTTCCAGTACGATATATTCGCCCGCGGCAAGGCAGGGGCGAACGTCCAGACGCTCAACCAGATCGATCCACCGGCCTGGTTCATGGAAGGTATGGCGGAGTACCTATCGAGCGGTCCGAACCACACCCTGACAACAACGTGGTTGCGAGACGCCGCGGTCAACGGCAATCTGCCATCGATCGAGCAGATGACCGAGCGGCCCGACAAATATTTCCCGTACCGTTACGGAGAGGCCCTCTGGGAGTACGTCGGCGAGCGCTGGGGCGACGCCGCGATCGGAGAAATTCTTCAGAATGTGAGTACCGTTGGAATCGCGCGTGCATTCCAGCGGCAACTCGGTTTGACCCTCCATGAGCTGAGCGACGACTGGCGGGAGTCCGTCAACGCGAAGTACCTGCCACAGGCCGCGGTGCTCGACCGGCCACGCACTTTCTCACAGCCGCTTCTCACCGAAAAGAAAAGTGGAGGGCAGATCTTCCTCGCTCCATCTCTTTCGAGCGATGGCAACCGGATCGCGTTTCTCTCCAATGGCAGCTTCAAGCGCGGCGAGCTGTTCATCGATCTCTGGCTCGCCGATGCCCGCACCGGCAAGCGCATCAAGCGCCTCGTCGAGAGCACCCTCAATCCGAACTTCGAGGAGCTACGACTTCTCTATTCTCAGAGTTCGTTCTCCAACAGTGGCCGCATGATCGCGTTTACGGCGCAGCGCGAGGGCAAAGACGTGCTGTACCTGATGGACGTTGCCACGACATCGGTAAAGACGCGTATCGATTTGCCCACCATCGACGCAATCTGGAGCCCGGTATGGTCGCCGGACGACAGACAGATCGCGTTCAGCGGCACGCACGGTGGCATCACGGATCTTTACATAGTTGACGCTGACGGGAAGAACCTGCGACAACTCACCAACGACCAGTACGGCGACCTGCAGCCCGCGTGGTCTCCGGATGGAAAACGCCTCGCGTTTGCCACGGATCGCGGTTCCGAGACGAATCTTTCCGTTCTCAAGGTATCGAAGTGGCGCATCGCCGTGCTGGACCTTCAGTCAGGCGCAATCGAAGTTCTCCCTAATCAGAGCGGCTTGAATCTGAATCCGGCCTGGTCGCCGGACGGGCGCCAGCTCGCGTTCATCTCCGATCGCACCGGAATCCCCAACATTTTCCTCTTCGACTTCAACGATCAACAGCACTACCAGCTGACGAACGTGCTGGGCGGCGTATCGGCGATCACGGAATACAGTCCCGCGATAAGCTGGGCGAGGGGAGCGGACAGAATCGCCTACACCAGTTTCGAAAAGGGCGACTATACCATTTGGACCATCGACAATCCGCGAGCCCTGAAGAAAACCGCGTTCCGTCCGTCGGGCGTAAACCTCGCCGCTGGAGCGCCGTCGGCGGATTCTCTGGCAAAACCGAAAACAGGGTTTGATTCACTGACTCTGCGGCCGAGGGCCGGCGCGCCGACGTCAACGTATCGTGCACCCGCGGGCTCGCGTCAGTCGTCGGTGCTACCCGTCCAGGAGTCGGTAACGGATCTGCCGCCAACTATCGCGGTTCTCATGTCAGATCCGTTGTTCGGTCTGCCAGACACCACGAGGTTCAAGGAGCACCCGTACCACGTTGCCTTCCATCCGGACTACATCGCCGATCCGTCGATCGGGTACACGCCGAGTTATGGCACCTTCGCCGGGGGAACTGCTTTCGTCTTCAGCGACCTGCTCGGGAACCATCAGCTGGCCGTGGCTGGGAATGTCTACGGACGGTTGAGCGATGCGAGTGCCTTCGTGGGCTACGCCAATCTGAGTCACCGCCTCCAGTATACAACCGGTGTCTCTCAGGATCCGGTTTACGTTCCGCTCAGCGGAAGCAGTAATCTCGATCAGTCAGGCACCGTCGTTCGGTTTCAGACGAACTACCTTCGGTACGTCATCCGGAATCTTTTCGTCAGCGGCCAGTATCCCTTCAACCGCTTCACACGCGTCGAGACCGGCGTTCAGCTGAATAGCATCGCCCAGGGCTTCGTGCAGGTTTTCCAGGATTGCAACCAGGCCGGTTATTGCACGGATATCCAGTTCAAGGACACGCTGTCGCTGCCGACGATCAATTACGTCACGCCATCGGTCGCGTTCGTTTCCGACAATACGCTCTTCGGCACGACCGGGCCGGTGATAGGACGCAGGATGCGATTCCAGGCGTCGCAGAGCGCCGGCAAGCTGACCTTCAGTGATTTCCTGGTCGACTACCGCCGGTACGATCCGATCATCTTCAACACACTGACCTTCGCGACGCGGTTCCTTAGCTCCGTCTCGGTGGGCCCCGATGAGGGCTTCTTCCCGAAATACATTGGCCGCCCGGATTTCGTCCGCGGCTACGACCGGGCAAACTTCAACTTCGTCGACTGTACTTCGATCATCGGCGCCGGCCAATCTACGTGCAGCAATGCGCAGCTTGCCGGCAGCAGAGTGGCAGTCGCCAATGCCGAGCTGCGTTTCCCGATAATCCGTCGGTTCGATGTCGGGAGCAATTTTGGGCTGCCGCCCCTCGATGGGCTCATCTTCTACGACGCCGGTCTGGCGTGGAGCAAATTTCAAACTCCGCACCTCGGTCGCGCGCCTGAGAACAACAACTTCGACCTCAATCGCTATCCACTCACGAGCTGGGGCGCCGGGTTGCGCGTGAATCTGTTCAACCTCGCGATTCTGCGCTGGGATTACGCTCGGCCGCTGGAAACCGGACGCAAGCCGAACTGGACTTTCTCGTTGGGAGCGAGCTACTAACCGTTGCGCCGCCTCCTACTGCTGGCGCTGCTCTGTGCAGCCTGTACTAAAGACAGGGCAGCGCCTGACAGCACGACCCCACAGATAGCCGAGCCACACGGGCCTGACCCGCTCCTCCTCCGCGTTCCACGCGGAGGAGGCACCGGGCACGTCTACGCCTACCCAAAGCTCGATTCGGCGGTCTGGACGGTCGATGAAATTCCGCCACTGGATCGCGTGCTCGCGTTCGATCAGGACGGCGGTACGATTGCGTACGTCGACGCGAAAGGATTTCCGGGACGCCTCGACTTGAGAGAGACTGACGTTACTAAGGCGTCCCGTGCGAAGCTGACCTCGCTATCTTCCGCGAACGGCAGCGACATTTTCGGCGTCAATACCAGAGGCGAGATCGTCCGGTTGAATCCGACGACCGGTGATTGGCATTTCAAACCGCCCGTGCCGGCACGCGCCGTTTTCGCGCAGCCCAATGGCGAGCTGATCGTCACCGCCAACAAGGGCGGGCGGACGCTCGTGTGGAGGGTGCGTCCGCCCGACGACGTCGTTCAGGACAGTACTGTGCTGCCCCTTTCCGGGCGGGCCGTCAGAACACAGGTGGGGGACCGAATCTATTTCACGGTGGACAGCGGACTCGTGGGCGTGAAAGCCAAGGATCTATCGCCCGTGGGTTCTATTCACCTCGAGAGCACGGTGCGCGCGTTGGCACCCACTCCGAGCGGAGACAGAATCTATGTCGCGACCGCCGCAGACAGCGGCATCTCGATCGTCGATCGCTATTCGGGCAACGTCGCGATGGGTGTGGTGCTCCCCGCCCCGCCACCGGATCTCCGGATGGACGCGCTCGGCCGTTATCTTCTCGCCCGATTTCCGAAGGTTGATTCCGCCTGGGTAATTGCGATCGGAACGAACAGGCTAGTCGGCGCAGTCCCGACGCGCTGGGAGACGGATCTCCCGGCAATTACTCCCGATGGGAGGCTCGCCCTGCTCAATGCGAAGGATGTCACCTTCGTCGATCCCGAAAAGCTCGACATCCGATCGACCGTAGCGGGAGGAGCGAAGGATTTTTGGTACTTCTTCGCCTGGGACGGATTCCGTCCCCGACCGCAGGGACTCGACCAGCCCGTAACTTTTCCCGGTGAGGGTGCGCCGAACGACTCACTATCGGCGAGCTCCACGGGCGCGATTGCGAACTCGCCCACTACGCACGACACGGCTGCGGCTGTTGTTCCTCCGGTGACGAAGCCTGCTTCGGCCGGATTCACGGTCTCGTTCGCGGCCCTCCTTACCGAGGACAAGGCGCAGCTGCTCGCGAACACCATCAAGGTCGGTGGGAATGCAGCCCACGTTGTCTCCACGACCACCGCCGGCGCGCAAATATTCCGTGTTGTCATGGGACCGTTCGCGACAAGGGAGGAGGCCGACAGGATCGGCCGCGCCTCCAAGCGGGAGTACTGGATCTACGAGGGCTCCCCTTGAACTCGCGTGTCTCCGGCGGACGTCCAGTAGCATGGGAAGACGCCGGAAGGCAAATCGCATCACTGTTCGGCAGTTATTTCGCGGTAGTAGTCACCTCCTCCGATCATGTTGCCGCAGCCCACGTAGCGCTCGGTATCGCCCGCGCTGAGGCAACGCATAGACGCGTGGTCGTCGGGGACCTGATCGGAGACAACCCTTCTCTGCGCTCTCTCGTCAGGGACGAGGATCCCCACGGCATCACCGACAGCTTTCTCTACGGCGTGTCGCTCAACAAGATCGGCTACGCGGTTGAAGGAACCGAGAATCTGTACGTGATGCCGAGCGGGACCGATCCCCATATAGACGAGGAGATCCTCCGCAGCGCCAGGTGGACGAGAGTGGCCGCTGGTTTCGGCGAGGTCGGCGCGCTCCTTCTTCTCGTCGCGCCCTGGGATTCAAAAGGACTGGGCGATCTCATCGACAAGCTTGACGGAGCAGTGCTGGTCAAGGATGCTGATCTCCCCGCCGCGCCAACCGCGCTCGTGCTCGCGCGAGTCGCATCCCCCACGCCAACGCTAAAAATTCCGCTCCACAGGATCAGCGCGCGCGCGGCGAGCTGGAAGCAACATCGATGGTTCTATCCCGCGCTCGGAGCCATCGCGCTGGTGTTGATCGCATCGTTGGGACTGGCTCTCGTGTTGGCCCGCGTTGGACAGTCCGCGCGTCAGCCGGCGCGCGTTGTGGCGAAGGCGCCCCCAGCTCCTGCGCCTGCTCCTACACCGCCTCCGCCGCGACCGCCCCCGGAAACTCTCTATGTCGCTCCGCCCGCAAATGTCAATGATTCCGCTTCAGCGGCAGCTTTCACGGTGGAACTGCTAGTCGCAAACACCGCTGAAGGTGCTAACTTGTTCGTCAGGAAAAATGGCGCGGCACTTCCAGCAGCCGCCGTGTCGCCCGTCGCAATTGACCTGGAGCGATCGAAATGGTACAAGGTGACAGCTGGTGCCTACACCAGGAGAGATCAGGCTGACTCGCTGCTGCGCGCGTTGCGGAACTCTGGCGTCCTCAGGGACTCCGCCGGTAGCGTTACGACGGCGCCATTGGCCCTCATCGTCGACAGCGTGCCGACGCAAGGCGGCATTGTCGATGCGGTTCGCGGGGCCGTCGACAAGTATACGGCTCGCGGTCTGGCGGTCTACGCTTTGATGCAGAACGACGGAGGCGCGCTGATCTACGCAGGCGCCTTCTCCAGGGCCGACCAGTCGGCCGAGTTGATCAGGACACTACGCGGTGCGGGTTTGAAACCCGTACTCGTTTACCGAACCGGGAGTGCGCCTTAGTGCGTTTATCGAAGCTCGAGATTCACGGATTCAAGTCCTTCGCTGATCACACCGAGATGGTATTCGAGGCGGGCGTGACGGCGATCGTCGGTCCGAACGGCTGCGGAAAATCCAACGTCTCCGACGCGGTGCGGTGGGTGCTCGGCGAGCAGCGCGCGAAGACTCTTCGCGGCGCCAAGATGGAGGAAGTGATTTTCCAGGGGTCGTCCGCGCGACGGGCCGTCAACCTGGCGGAAGTCTCGCTGCATTTCGAGAACGACGACGGCGCGCTCGACATCCCGTTCCGTGAAGTCGTCATCACCAGACGTCTGAGCCGGTCGGGCGAAAGCGATTATTTCCTCAACGGAGCGGCGTGTCGTCTTCGTGATGTGCACGACATGGTACGCGGCACGGGACTCGGTGCCGACTCGGGTGTCGTGATCGAAGCGAGGATGGTCGACGCTCTGCTGAGCGACCGGCCGGACGATCGGAGAGAGTTGTTCGAGGAGGCCGCGGGAGTGGGTCTGTATCGCGACCGCAAGCGCAGCGCCGAACGACGTCTCGAGGAGACTGCGACGGATCTCGGCCGCATCGACGATCTGATTGGCGAAGTGCAGAGCCAGGTGCGCTCGCTGTCGCGGCAGAGAAAGCGCGCTGAGCGCTACACCGAGCTGATGGCGCGTCGCTTCACGCTCGAGGTTGCTCACGCGTCGCGCGAGATGGATGCGTGGCGTGGCGAGCTCGCGCGTCTCGAGAAGCGCGTGACGGTGCTTCGCACCGAAGTCCCCGTCGAGGAAGAGCGCCTTCGCAACGCGGAAGCCTCACGCGATGCGGCGCTGAGCGAGAGAACCAGCGGCGAAGCGCGCCGCACAGAGCTGGCAAGGCTGGTCTCCGACCAACGCGAGAGCACGCAGCAGCTGCGGGGCGAAATAGCTGTTGCCGAGGAGAGACTGCGCAACGCCATGTCCCGGCGCGAGCGCGCCGAGGAAGAGCGCCGCGAAGGCGACGCGATCGCGGGTCGCGTGAGTGGTGAGTTGGAGCGGGCGTCCGCGGAGCTCACCGCACTCCAGACCGCACTCCAGACCGCGGACGACGCCCTGGGCGCTCACGCGCGGCGCGAAGAGGAAGTGCGCGCGGGTCTCAGTGCCGCGCGCTTCAATCTCGAACAGGGTGAGCGCGCGCTGCGCGAGCTGCGCGAGGAGCTGCACCGCGCCGATCTCGACCATCAGAGCGCGGAGCGCGAGCGCGACGAGCTCACCGTGAGGAGAGCAATCCTCGAGACCGAGCAGACGCAGCTTTTCGACGCTGCCGAGGCCGCGCGCAGAGATCTGGCGACGGCGGAAGATGCGGCCGCTATCGCCGCGACGCGCGTTGCTGATACGACCGGTACAGCCGACGATGCGCGCGATTCTCTCCACCACGCGCGCGAGCGCGAGAGCGCGGCCCGCTCCGAGCTTCTGCGCGCGGAGGAGCTGCACACTGCACTGAGCGCGAAGCTCAATGCGCTCGAGGGACTGGAGAGAGAGCGTGTCGGCCTGGCACCGGCGGCAGCGCGTCTGCTCAAGGAACGCGGAATTTTCGGCGAAGGCGCAATCCTTGGCCCGCTCAGCGATTTCATCAGCGCTGATGCCAGCTCGGCTGGGCTCGTAGAGCGGTTCCTGGGACCGACGGTAAACGCCGTTCTCATTCGCGACAGGGCCGTGGCTGAGGCCGTACGCGCGTGGCACGCCTCAACCGCGCCGGGACCACTGCTGCTGCTGCCCGTCAATTCCGATACCGGCGAAGCGCCCGAGATTCAAGACGGTGCCTCGGGTCTCGCCGCGCTCGTCGAGTCGACTTTGCCGGCGAGCGGCTGGGTGCGCTCCCTGCTCGGGCGCGTGACCTCGATGGAAAGCGGAACTGCGTTTGTAGACGCTCGTGGTGCGATCTGGCTGCCGGCAGCCGAGTCCGGACCCGGACCTCTCCGCCGCCGCGCCGAGATCACGGAGCTGAAGCAAGCCGTCGTAAACAGTGCGGCCGCCCGACACAGCGCCACCGCGGCGGCGGAGTCGGAGCGTGCGGCCCTCGCTTCGGCCGAGCGGGCAGCGATCGTCGCGCAGGAGGCTGCCTCACAGGCGGCGCGCGCCAACGCCGACGCGGCCGATCGCTCCGCCTCGCTCGCCCGCCAGCACCAGCGTGCCGCACGGGAAGCCGCGGAAGCCCGCGCGTTGATCGAAAGACTTGCGGAGCGCGTCTCTGGCACGATCACGCGAATCGAATCCGTCGCGACGACCGTGCTCGAAATCGAAGCCAGGATCACGGAGCGCGAAGCCGCGGTAGTGGCCGCGCGCGAGATGCTCTCGAGCGCCGAACGTACGCAGGATGAAGCGCGGGAACAGCGGACCGCGAGCCAGATCCGACGTGCTCAGGCTCAGGCACAACTCGAAGTCGCGTCGGACCGCGAGCGTCATCTAAGTGAGGAGTTCGCGTCGGCCACGGGCCGCGTCGAATCTCTCCAGCTCGAGCTCACCACACTATCGAGCGCGGATAGCCAGCTCACCGAACAAATCTCCCAGTGGCAGAGCGACCTCGACGCGCGACTGGCGACGCTCGAGGACGCAGAGCAGAAGCTGGCCGATGCGGAGCGGTCGGTACGTGATGTGGACGAGCGCCTTACGAACGAAGAACATGGTCTGGTCGAGATGCGCCGTAACTCATCGGCGCTGAGCGAAGAGCTGCACGCGGCGGAGCTTCGTTACACCGAGCTGTCGGGACGCCGCGCCGCGATTCGCGAACGACTGGAAGCGGAGTGGAAAAAGCCGGTCGACGAATTGCTCGCCGGCGCGGAATCGCTGGAGCTGGATGATGACACACTCCGCGCCGAGGCGGCGCTCGTCCGCGAGCAACTGGACGCACTCGGCCCCGTCAACCCGCTGGCGATCGAAGAGCACGAGGAAGAGACGAAGCGTCTGAGCTTTCTCACCGCCCAGCGCGACGACCTCAACTCGGCCAAGACCTCACTCCAGCAGGCGATCCGGGAGATCGACAGCACGGCCCGCGACCTTTTCCTCCAGACGTTCGTCCAGGTGCGCGAGAACTTCCGCAACATCTTCATGACGCTGTTCGGCGGCGGCGAGTGCGATCTGCGCCTGGAAAACGCGGAGAGCCCGCTCGAGGGAGACATCGAGATCCACGCTTCTCCGCGTGGCAAGCGCACGCAGAGAATTCACCTGCTCTCCAGCGGAGAGAAGGCGCTCGTCGCGCTCTCGCTCCTGTTCGGCATATTCCTCACCAAGCCGAGCCCGTTCTGCCTGCTCGACGAAGTCGACGCGCCGCTCGACGACCAGAACATTGGACACTTCGTGCGCATGCTCAATCGCTTCAAGACCAAAACCCAGTTCATCGTGATCACGCACAACCCGCGCACGACCACCGAAGCCGCCGACGCAGTGTACGGCGTCACCATGCAGGAGCCCGGCGTATCGTCGCTGGTGAGCGTCCGCATGCGCGGCAGGACAGTCGACGAGACGATTAGCCCGGAGCATCCCGCGCACACACCACAGCTGCACGACGAGCCCGCCGAAGCCGCCGACACAGCCTCAGTCATAGCGTAAAATGTTAGTCGTCATGGCGCACGACGCGACGGCGAAAGACGTCGATCGCGTTGTCAGTATCATTCAGGAGATGGGCTACGAGGCGAGACCGATGCCCGGCGCTCAGCGCACGGCCGTCGGTCTCGTCGGCAATGATGGGCGCGTCGATGCGTCCCGGATCGAGGCGCTGCCCGGAGTGGCGCAGATCATTCACGTCACGCAGCCCTACAAGCAGGTCTCGCGCGAGTGGCGGTCGGAGAACACGGTTGTCGAGATCGCACCCGGTGTCACGGTCGGCGGCGACAACGTCGTCGTGATAGGAGGTCCGTGCTCCGTCGAATCGGAGGAGCAGATACTCGCGGCGGCGCGCATCGTAAAAGCAGCCGGTGGAACGGCTCTTCGTGGCGGAGCGTTCAAGCCGCGCAGCTCCCCGTACTCCTTCCAGGGGCTAGGCAAAAAGGGACTCGACCTGCTCGCGCTTGCGCGCAAGGCGACGGGCCTGCCGATCGTCACGGAGGCGATGGATTCCGAAGGTGCGCAGATCGTTGCCGAAGTCGCCGACTGCATCCAGATCGGCGCGCGCAACATGCAGAACTATTCGCTGCTCAAGACAGTCGGAAGGATGAAAAAGCCGGTGCTGCTGAAGCGGGGAATGGCGGCGACGATCAACGATCTGCTGTTGAGCGCGGAGTACATCCTCGCCGAAGGAAATGAGAACGTGATCCTGTGCGAGCGGGGAGTGCGGAGCTTCGATCCCGCTGCGCGCAACATGCTCGATCTGACCGCGATTCCGATCGTGCACCGTCTTTCGCATCTGCCGATCATTGCCGATCCGAGCCATGGTACCGGACTGCGAGATAAAGTCATTCCGATGGCGCGCGCAGCGGTCGCCGCCGGCGCGGACGGAGTGATCATCGAAATGCACCCGGAGCCCGATCGCGCACTGTCGGATGGCGCGCAGTCGCTTTACCCGGATCAGTTCACACAGCTCGTGGGAGAGCTTCGCGCGGTCGCGGCCGCGATTGGCCGCAGCATTCCTCCCCTCAGACCAGGAACGGCATAAGCTCTGCCGGGTACGCACTCACTATGAGAAAGCTCACGTACTTCGCCGTGGTCGCCTTCGCCGCGGTTCCGGTCGGAATGAAAGCGCAAAACGCCGATGCCGTCATCGATCGCGCGGTTGCCGCTTACGCGCAGCTCAACAGCATGCGCGCCGAGTTCACGCAGACGCTCACCAATCCGCTCACCGGCAGCACGCAAACCACGAGCGGAGTCATTCTGCGCAAGAAGCCGAATCTTCTGAGTATCGACTTTGAAAGCGGCGACCGCGTTGCCGCCGACGGCTCTACGCTTTGGGTTTACCTCCCGAGCAGTGTTCCTGGTCAGGTCGTGCGGATGCCTTACACGGGCACCAACGCGAGCTCCGTTGATCCGGCCGAGCAGTTTCTGAATTCGCCGCGTGCGCGCTTCACGGTGACGCCGTCAGGCACCGCGACAGTCGGAGGCCGGGCGACGCACGCCGTCACGCTCGTCCCCAAGCGGGCCAACGCAAATTTCACGAGCGCGAAAGTGTGGATCGACGACAACGACTCTAGTATCAGGCAGTTCGATGTCGAGACCGCGAACGGATTGAAGCGGCACGTCGTGATTACAAGTTTCAGGGCGAATCCGGAACTAAGCCGGTCGAGTTTCAAGTTCGCGGTGCCTAAGGGCGCAAAGATCGTCGATCAGGCGGCCGGCAGCTTTTAGAGGGCGTCTCACTTCCGCGATCGCAGTAGCCCGCTCACCGCGAGAAGTTTTTTGGAATCAACGCCTCGCCTCCGAGCGATCTCGACTGCCGCCGCGGAGAGCGCCCGGTAGACCTCCGACGCCGCACCGTTGCCCTGTAATGCGCGCAGGTGCTTCCCCACCGTTTCCGCGTCACCGCGCACGATTGGGCCCGTCAGCGCATCGTCGGGTAGCGTCTGCTTCATGTTCGCAAGCGCTCCGCTCATCAGACTCTCGACCGCCTGGTACGCGCTCGCATCCGGAATGCCGATATCATGCAGTAGATGGCCGGCGACCGATGCGAGGACAACCGGAAAATTCGACGAGATGACCGCCGCCGTATGGTAGGCGGGCTTCTTTCCGGGCGGAATCTCGAGCACGCGCGCTCCGACATGACCGGCGAGTCGGCGCGATGCGTTCTTCGCGGCGTTCTCACCATCGATTCCGATCCATCCGTTACGCAGTAGCTCGGCCGAGACTTCGGGATCGCTGAACGGGACGAGCGGATGGAATGTCCCGCCCGGGAATCCGGCTTGCGCCAGCCCAGTGAGCCCGACGGGCTCCGCGATCGCGGAAGTGTGCAGGATCACGCTGCCGCGAGCGATTCGACCGTCTTTCGACGCGACGGCTACTTCCTCGATGGTCTCGTCGAGCTGGGGATCGCGCACGCACACGATCACCACATTCGCGCGTGCGGCGTCGGCCGGAATATTTCCAGTCGAGGTAGCGACGCCCGACGGCCGTTTCCCGTGCATCCCGACGACGTCGACCCCTGATGCGCGAAAGGCGCGGAAGAGTCCGCGCCCTACGTGACCGGGTCCGATGATGAAGACCCGCTCCGTCACTGTCCTCCTCCCTCTTCGTCCAGACTGTCGGGAGCCGGGGCCTCTGCCGTCGCCTTGCGCAGGAGATCGTGCTCGGATTTCGCCCCGTGCGCGAGATCGAGAGCCTTCAGAAGTGGCTTGTCTACCGAGGCACGCCGCCTGAATTCCGCGTCGCTCCCGAACAGGTAACGCGCGATGTCAAAGCCGATCACACGCGAGACAAGCGGTTCAGCGTCGTCGTAGACACCGCGCGGAATGTCGATGCCCCGCATCTTCATTCTGTTCCAGACCTCATCGCGCATGGCGGGCGTCACGACGAAGTCAGGGGAGGTTACTCCACGGGTGCCCTTCAGGAACAACGCGTAGTCCGTGACCGCGTCCCTGAAACGACCGGCGTTGGCGCCGAGCGCGCGAGTAAAGATTCCTTCGGCGACAGGGGGCGTGCTGTCTCCAGCGATGACGTCGGGTGTAATCCCTCCGCCGCCGTAGACGGTGCGGCCGCCATCGGTGCGGAATTTCTCGCGGGGAGCGGGAAGCGGATCGTCCAACTCGTCGTCGTTCGGGAGGCGCCGCGTGATTGAACGGCCGACGGGCGTGAACCAGCGGGCGGTCGTGATCTTGAGGCCGCCCTCAGCTCCGAACGAGATGACGCTCTGCGCGCTTCCCTTTCCGTATGTCGGAGTCCCGATGATCACAGCGCGATCGTGGTCCTGCAGCGCGCCGGCGACGATCTCGGCCGCGCTCGCGCTGCGCCCATCGACGAGCACGATAAGCGGAAGCTGCGGCCACCGTTGCTGGGCGGTGTCCGCATACTCGCGGTTCGCGTCCGGCACCCGTCCACGCATGCTCACGATCTTCTGCCCCGGGTTGAGGAAGAGATCAGATACCCTCACGCCCTGAGTCAACAATCCGCCTGGATTGGTTCGCATGTCGAGCACCAGCGTCTTCATCCCACGGGCAAGAAGCCCCGTTATCGCGCCGTTCAGCTCTTTCGCGGTGGAATCGCTGAACGCCTTGAGATCGATGTAGCCGACGCCGTCGCTCAGCAACGACGCCCTGCGCACGGCGCTCTGGTGAATCGTCGTGCGCTGCACCCTGAGCTCGATCGGCGCGGGGATTCCCGGACGCTCAAGCTTGAGCGTCACGAAAGTGCCGGGCTTCCCGCGCAGCAGCTTCGATGCTTCCTCATTCGTCCAACCCTTGGTTGGTTTTCCGGCTATCTCGATGATGCGGTCTCCCGGCTGCAGCCCCGCACGCTCGGCCGGTCCCCCAGGCATGGGAGCTACGACGATGAGCCAGCCATCGCGTAGATCCACCTCCAACCCCAAACCTGCGTAGTTCCCGGTAGTGGTTTCATTGAGCCGCGCAAACCTGTCGGGTGGGAGGAACGTCGAGTACGGATCTCTCAACTCGTACAGCATCCCATCCACCGACTTGTGATACAAGGCGGAGTCTGAAACCGTGTCCACGAAGTCGTTCTGCACCCGGCGGAACACGCTCTCGAAGAGCTGAGCGCCTTCGAAGGTGGTGAACGTTCCGGTTCGCGCTCCACGCTGCAGCAGCCAGGCCCCCGTCACGAGCGAGCCGAGTAGCGTGCCCACGACGATCACCGTACGGGTGCGGGCGGAGGAGCTGGGAAGCTTCAGTTTCATAACGTCCTTAACTCTTGATGCTGCCGAAAGGTTGCGGGAACGCGGTGGCGAGAAGCGCGATTACTCGCCTTTGAACGGCAATCTCGTCACCGGTGCCATCTATCAACTTGATTGGTCCGCACTCAGGATGGGAGTGCTGCCATTTGGGTTCCGCGAAGTTGCGGAACGCGTTCGTGACGCGCCGGTGAAAGTCGTCGTCGGAGCGCTCCATTCTGTCACGAGCGCCACGCGCATCGGCGCGCCCCAGTCCCTCGGCGGCCGGTACGTCGAGTAGCAGTGTGATATCCGGAGCAAGGCCGGCCGTCGCCAGACGATTCGCCGCTCGTATCTCGGTCTCAGGCAGTCCCCGACCGAAAATCTGATAGGCATACGTGGACAGGAAAAAACGATCGAGCAGAACCACCTTGCCTTCGAGCAGCGACGGCAGGATCTCTCGAGCGATCAGCTCGGCGCGCGACGCCATGAACAACAACGCTTCGGTGGCGTCGGTGATTTTCTGCTCAGGGTGAAGCAGGATTTCCCTGATGGCATCGCCGACTGGTGTACCGCCTGGCTCGCGCATGGCGATGCAGGGAATACGAGCAGCCGTCAACCGATCCGTTAGTAGACGGATTTGCGTAGTCTTGCCAGCGCCTTCAGCTCCTTCGAAAACAATGAGCTTTCCGCGCGCCATACTCAGCCGAGGGTAATGATCGGGCTCGCCGCGCCCTTTTTCATTCCATCCATGATCCACTGATTCACGCGGAGCATCAGCTTGTCGAAGTTCTCCTGCGCCGCGACGGCGCGCTGGTAGGCAGACTGCGACTGGATCTTCTCGAGCATGCTGTCGAGCTGTTGCTCCATCTCCGGAGTCGGACTCTCTCCGCGCTGGATCAGCTGCTGGGCTTCTCCACGCAGCTTCTCCATCTGCTGAAGGAGCGCCACTGCGTCGCGATCGTCGTTGAGCGCTTC